>JAITPH010000154.1 GCA_031289515.1 Tannerella sp. | reverse complement strand
TTCTAAAAACGGGATCGTTATCAGAAAACCGGTTTAAGAAAGCATATTATTGCAGGCTATTGAAACAGCGCCAACTGCCCGTATTGGGGTTCAATATCTGTTTTAATAGCGGGCTTTTTGTCGAAAAAGCAGTATGCTCCAAGTGCGGCAATCAGGTTCATAATGAAATTGTGAATGGAGCGATGACGCGAATGTTCAATATTGCAGATGTTTTTCAGTTCACCGTTAATTGTTTCAATGACAGAGCGTTTTCGCAGCAGGATGCGGTCTCCGGGTGGCATAAGCCGGTTTTTTATGTTGTTTCCGATGCCGGTAACAGGATGAATGCCATCGTTGGTAGGCTCATGACTTTCGTTTATCTTATTGTTTATCAGCCGTAAAGATACGAAAATCATCTGATACTTACCACCTTTTTACTTTTTTTTATCCAAAACTCAGGTTATTAAGAATTGATTGGGAACTTCCCCCTGTCGTACTTGTATGGCAGGGGGAGTTTTTTTGCTGCATCCGGTTGTGATGGCGTTCTATCCCGTCATGTCGACGCCGTTGCGCAGCGTAGTGGAGACATCTGTTTGGACATAAAGGCGGCTTTATCGGATGACAGATGTCTCCACTGCGCTTCGCTCCGGTCGACATGACGTTCCCGTCTCCCTCCCGTCACGTCGACCGTAGTGGAGACATCTGCTTAGGCATAAAGGCGGCCATATCATACAAACAGATGTCTCCATTACGTTCCTTCATCGCTTAGGTCGACATGACCCTATCAAGCCACGAAAAAAATCCTGTTAATTTTCAACTTCCAACTATTTAAGCTCTTTTCCGACGACAAGCTCTTTGCCTTTGGCGAGTTTGTGGACGGCGGAGATGTTGCCTAAACGAAGGTTTAATTTGCCTCCTATTGTCGATTTGATGCGGGCTTCTTTTAATTCGCCGTTTTCCCAGGCTATATCGACAATAAAACCGCCACGCGCCCGCAGTCCTTTAACCGAGCCGGAGGGCAACGCCGACGGAAGCGAAGGCAATAACTGCACCTCATAACTGCCGTCCGCCAACTTCAACTGACTTTGTACCAGCATCTCGGCAATAGCAGCCGTAGCGCCGAAGTTACCGTCTATCTGGAAAGGAGGATGGTCGTCGAACAGGTTAGGCAGCGTCTTGCGGCTCAACAATACCGAAAGCAGTTTGAAAGCATGGTCACCGTCCTGCAAGCGATTCCACATATTGATTTTCCAAGCCAAGCCCCAGCCAGTGCCGTCGTCGCCGCGTGCGATAAGCGTTTTGCGGGCTGCTTCGGCAAGTTCCGGCGTTCCTACAACCGTTATCTGATTGCCCGGATGCACGCCGAACAAATGCGACGTATGACGGTGATGCGGCTCGACTTCCTTGTAATCTTCAGCCCATTCGAGGATGCGCCCGGTCGTCTTGCTGATTTGAATATCCGGCAGTCGTTTCAGGGTATTTTCACATTCCTTGCGGAAAGCCTTGTCGATATTCAGGACTTTACAATCGTCAATACAGTTAGTCAGCAAGTTATGAATAAATTCTATAACCATCGTAGCGCCGTAAGTAAATACGGTATGTTCGCCGCTCGGCAAGACAAAAGAATTTTCCGGAGAATACGAGGGATTAGTCACCAGTTTACCCGCATAAGCCGTACCGGCAGGCGCTTCGACCAGAAAATCCATGATAAAGCGGGCAGCGCCTTTCATAATCGGGTAAGCGCGTTTAGCAAGAAACTCCTTGTCGCCGGTATATGTATAATGTTCCCAAGGATGTTGAGCCAACCAAGCCGAGCCTACAGGCCATATACCCTGCGGACCGTCGGCAGGAGCGGTAAAGCCCCATGCGTCGGTCAGGTGATGAACAACCCATCCCCGCGCGCCGTAAATTGCATCAGCCGATTTTTCGCCCGGTTTTATCAGAACATCCGTCAAATCAAACATCGGAACATGAAGTTCCGACAAATTAGTAATTTCGGAAGGCCAGTAATTCATCTGGAAATTGATATTAGTGTGAAAATCGGCGTTCCACGGAGCGTTCATCTGCCAAGCCCAGATGCCTTGCAGGTTGGCAGGCATACCGCCCGGTCGCGACGAGCCTATCAACAGATACCGTCCGAACTGGAAATAAGTCTCGACCAGTCCGGCGTCAGGCGTTTCGGTCTTACGCGCCAAAGCAAGCCTTTCGTCGGTCGGCAACGCGGCGATTTCGGCAGGGATGTCGCCCAAATCAAGCGATACCCGGTTGAAATATTGCTGATGATCGGCTATATGAGCGTCTTTCAGTTCGCCGTATGACTTTTGAATCGCCTTATTAATAATGTCTTCGCATTTCTTGATCGGATCACCCGAAAATTCGTTGATGCCTTTAGCCAGATTCGCCATTCCCGGATAATCGGTAGCGCCGGAGATGACAAGCGTCAGCGTATCGGCATCCTTAACCGTCAGCAGTTCGGTATGCGAGAACGGATCGTTAAATACCCTGACTGTACCGCTTTCGGTCAGCGCTTTCACCTGAGCGGCAAAGCTGACGCCGCGTTGCCGATTGTTCTCGTCACCGGAAGAAGCGCCCCTGCGATTCCTCTCTCCTGTAGATATTTGTCCGCTCAATAGCAACGAATTGGCGTCGGATTGCAGAGCCGAAGCGCGTGCGTCGCGGTCGCGGCGTAAAGTCAGCGACAGGTTGATTTTCTGTTTTTGGTCGGCTGTAATCCTGACTACAATTACGTTATCTACCGCCGAAGCAAAATATTCGCGAGTATAATTTACGCCGCCGGAAACATATTTGGTAACGGCGATACCGGTCGAAAGATCGAGGCTGCGGACATAATTTCCGGCAGTCTTTTCGGGCGTATCAAACCACAATTCACCTAACGACTGATACGATTTCACGCCCTGTGGATTGCCCATCATCGTTTTTGCAGCCAATTTTACGGCTTCATTATTTTGATTTTCAAACAGCAGGCGTTGCACTTCGGGCAATGCTTTTCGTCCTTCGGGGTTGTTCGGGTCTAACGGATAGCCGTCCCACAGCGTGTTTTCGTTCAATTGTATGCGCTCGTCGGCTACTCCGCCGAAAATCATCGCGCCAAGTTTGCCGTTTGCTATCGGAAGCGCTTCCTCCCAGACCTTTGCGGAGTTTCGATACCACAATACATTTCTGCCTTCGGGCTTGACGCCGTCGTTTCCGACGATTTGAGCGCGGTCATACCAATTGGTTGTGATACCTGTCTTGCGCTGACTTGCCTCAAGTCCCGATGTGGGGATGACTTTTTGAATCGTGCCGTCGGGATTGAAAAATAGCTTGTCGAAACAGATGGAACGCAGGTTTCCGCGTCCGGAAATGTCGCATGTATGGTAGAAAAGATACCATTGACCCTTGTATTCGACGATTGAGCCGTGACTTGTATCGGAGCTGATTTGGTCTAAAACGACGCCGCGAAAAGTCCATGGCCCAAGCGGACTGTTGCTTGTGGCATAACGCAAACGGTTACGGCCGCGCGAGTTATCGGCATACATCATATAATAAACGCCTTCGCGCTTGAAAACCCATGCCGCTTCGTGGAAGTCGTCCAATCCGGTCATGTCCTGCAAAGCGCCGTCGAGTTCGATCATATTGTCCTTCAGTTTGCCGCCCTTGCATTTCGAGCCTCCGCCGTAGTAGAAATACGCCTGTTGGTCGTCGTCGACAAAAACGCACGGATCTATCATGGCAAACGAATCTATGCCGGCAAAGTAGCCTTCGACCTTGAAGTCGCCGACCGGACTTTTACTCGAAGCGACGCCGACTTTCCATGTGTTGTTCCAGTCCGTCCCGCTCGGATGCGGAAAATAGAAATAATACGTTCCGTTCTTATATGCGCAATCGGGCGCCCACATGAATCCGCCTTCTTTCCTGCCCCATTCTACCTGACCTGAATTGAGTATTTCGCCGTGGTCTGTCCAATTCGTCATGTCATCGGTCGAATACACGTGATAGCGATCCATAAGGTCGCATCCGCGCGGCGGGTCGACGTCGTGCGAAGGATAGACGTAAAGCCTGCCGTCAGCCCATACATGCGCCGAAGGGTCTGCCGTGTACAAATCGCGGATAAACGGATTCGCCGACTGCTTGCCTCTGACCGGGATAGTCGTCGTTAACGGCATTTCATTCTTCAATATTTTACCGGCGCTGCCTGCCAGAAACAGGTAATAATCGTTACCCAAATCGGCGTCCAAAGGCAGAAAATAACTGTCGCCGACCGGCACTTTCGTTGCCACCTTGAAGATAGCCGTGCCTTCGTCAATCTCGTCGAACATAGCCAGATAGAGCATCTCGGCGCCGTTGGCGATATGGCTCGACAGTTGCTTCCAATAGAAACTTCCCCTGTTGCGTGGAATCGGATTCGACCGCTTATTCATATTAATCCATGAAAAACCGGGGAATGCCAAAGGCGCATAATCGACATTGTTTTCCTTGCACCAAACTATGTCTTCCTTGACTATTTTCGCGAACGGCGGAAACTTCTCCTCGTCAAATCGACCAACTAACCAAGGCATAACAATATCACATTTTTTGATGAGGCGATGCAGTTCAGGGTCTTCCATTGTATCAGAGTGCATTTCGCGCCAATGTGTCGGGACGCCGATAAGGATGCTGAAACCTCTCTTTATCAAAGCGTCGATGATTATTTCGGCTTCCTTGAAACCGTATCTGCGGCGGTCGTTGAAGCCTACTCCCCAGACTGCGACAAGCGGTTTGCCGTTATGATGCAGGTAGGAAGGATTGTTTTTTCGTTCCTTTATATCGTATTTTGCCGAGATGGCGTCGATATCGTCCAAAACCAACTGCTCGTCGCCGGGCACCATTCCGCTAAGGTCGTACATTATACTTATAGCGCGGTTGTTGGCATTGGCGGCGTTGATTGCCGATTCCCAGACTTTATTCAGCTGGTTGTAGCTTTTGGGGCGTTTGATTTCGGCGACGAAACGCTGTACAAACACGCCGTCGACGCCATATTCGCGCATCCAGCGGAAGTGCGTTTCGACCGTCGACTCGTCGTATTCGCTCATCACATAAGCCGGACTGCCGTCGGCGAAGGTAAATTCGGTCTTATACGTCTTGGAATATTCCGAGACGTCGGGCCACATGTCTATCGTGCAGACGCCCGGTTTGAACAGTCCGTCTCTGCCGCTGTAATGATACCAGTCGCGGTCGGCGCCGTCGCCCGGACAGCTAAACCAGCCCTGATAGCCGGCCATCACCAATCCCTTGTAGGAATCATATTTCCTGACCGACAGCAGCGCGTCCTTGTTAACCGCTTTTTCGATGAAATCAACTATATATGTAGGATTCGGGAAACTGTGCGGGTGATGCTTGAAGCCTTTTTTCTCGATTACCGTGATTTCGCCTCCTTTTTCCTTTATTTTTTTCTCGAAGGGAAAGGCGTTCTGCGAATTTACGGCTGCCTCGTCCAGTTCCGCACAAAGTATCAAAATAGGGTATTTCCCTTTGACGATGGCGTCTATCTTGTCTATCGGGCTTTCTTTGAAACTCTTTATCCGGCTTCTTTCGATGCCCCAATTCTCTTTAATTCCTTTTGTTATCTCGTTTTCGGGCTTCGCTTTGCCGTCGGGTCCGAAATACATTGCTTTCATGTCCAACAAAGGATTGTCGACGTATACGGCGGCCACTTTATCGGGATTGGCGGCAGCCCAATTGAAAACGTACACGCCGCCTCTGCTCATTCCTTCCAATACTGCCTTTTGGCTCAAGCCGTTATCGTTAAGTAATTTGTAGAATTCGTTCCATTCGTCGATATTCTGTTTGTTACCCATCCTCTCAGCCTGATCGTTGTATACGAGATGATAGCCTCTTTCGAGAAGGGCTATATCCGTTTGCGGCTCGTGTCCGAAGAAGCGGGTATGCCATATCCACGGATGACCGGCGGCTGTCTTCTTGGGTTTGACTACTTTACATTCGCGACCGTTCAGGCGGAAATCGGCGCACTGATAACCGGCGAAACTGCTTATTTTGTAGTCTATCCCCGCATTTTTCAGAGATTTGAAGATGTCGAAAAAGTTGTCTACCTGAAAGGTTATTTGCTGAAACATGCGTTTTGCCATTATTTCAGAGCCTTTCAGGTTGGGATGTATACCGTCCGGTATCAAATCGGAGCGATCGACGAGCAGCGGGTGCATGTCTATCGTTTCGACATTTTCTTTCAGCGCGGCTTTCAGCAACAGCGGCGTAACCTGATTACGGCTCACCCTGTCGTAGATGCCGTTCGTGTCTTTGACAAAAAAAGCGGTCGGAAGGATGACTATCACTCGCGGATGCGAAGGCAATTCCTTGAATGAACGTATCATCTCGCTGCAATCCTGCTCCATTTCGCCGTAATATTTACGGTTCACAGCCTTTGCGTCGTTGCCTCCCAAATCGATAAATACGATATCGGGATTGCTTTTCAGGGCTTTTTTGTAAGCATCCGTTTTCCAGTATGGAAAATTGCCGTTCTTGAGCATCGTGGCGCTTGAGACGCCATAGTTTTCAACCGTATATGCCGTTCCGAGCAACGATTGCAGTTGCCCCGGATAGGCGTTTTCCTTTGCGTTGGGTAAATAGCCTCCTTCGGTAATACTCGCACCGATACAGACAATTTTCGTCTGCCCGCTAACTTGCAGGCAAACAAAAAGCAGCATAAAATAAAAAAACAGTCTTCTCATTACATTAAATATTATATTTGTTATTAATTTTCGACAAATATAAAACATCAGACTTAACAAACCACTTAAAAACCACTTAATTTTGAAACAAAATGAAAAAAAAATTATTAAGCGGTTTGTTAAGCGGTTTTGTAATAAGAAGAAAATGCTGCAATGAAGCGCATTATTCAAAGTATTTTCTCGAAAGCGAGGCGAAGAGCGCCGTCTTTCAGAAATATTTTGCCGCAGTATTTGAAACCGTTTTTCAAAAGGACATTGCGCATCGGGATGTTGCCTTCGTGCGTATCTATTTTGAAACTTGATATATTCCGCGACTTTGCCGTCATGCCGACTTCATGAAAAATAATCGAAGCGACGCCTTTCTTTCTGGAACAGTCTGCAACCGCCATGCGATGCACCACGACAAACTCGCCCCTGCTCAACCATTCGCCCTCATAAATCACATCGTAAGTCGGCTCGTTATTGAATATAACCGTAGCCATCGCGATAACAATATCATCATCGGTCAGGACGAACGCATCGCCGTTGCCGATGTCCCGACAAATCACTTCCTCCGAAGGATAGCCGTTTTGCCACTGGTCTATCCCCAGAGCCTTCAATGATGCCTGAGCCTGACGCACGACGTCCATCATTGAACGCAAGTCATTCAATGCAGCCTTCCTGAAAATCATGCGACAAGGTTATCTTTCGTCATCAAAAACACTGCCGTAGCGGTGATATTCGTATGATACGCTCTGTTCCTTCAGGTAATGCAGCAATTCCAGACGACCTTCGATCGACGGTTTCGAGTCGGCGACATACTTGCCGAGTTTGGCGGCTTCTTGGTAAAGCGCATCGGACAAACCGGTCGAGCAGGCGCGGATACGTTCATATTTATTCATATCGGCTATAAAGGCATCCTCGTCCTGAACAATAACCGTCAACGTCGACTTCGAGTGCGAAAAAGCAAACTTCTCGATAGCCTGAATGTTCGGATTGGAAGAAGACAGGCTGATCCCAATCGCCGTTTTAACCGTATGAGCGGCAATAATGACAATCAGAACATCAGCGAGATTATCGCTGTCGGCCACGCGGAAGCCTATGTTTCCCAGAGGCAGGTAACGGAATATGTTTTCCTCGCCGTCGACATAGCAGAAGTCTCTTTCCTGCGACATTTCTTTTCTCCAGACATGCGGGAAATTCAAATAGCCGAAGTCAAAACGTATTCTTTCGTCCCTGTCCTCCACTAAATCGCTGAAATAATTCGACGACGGCGCTTTGGTGATTTTATTTTCGGTAAACTGCACCAGGCAGGAGACATAGTTCGGTCCGCCCGCCTTGATACCGCCGCCGAAAGCGGAACGTTTCATGCCGCCAAAAGGCTGGCGACGCACGATTGCGCCCGTAATACCGCGATTGATATAGAGATTGCCCGCCTTGATCGCGCTCTTCCACAACTTCTGTTCGGCTTCATTCAGACTTTGCAAACCGGCTGTCAGACCGTATTCCGAAGAGTTGGCAAATTTAATTCCCTGCTTCAAGTCGTCGATGCAGACTACCGACAGCAGCGGTGCAAACAATTCGGTCTTAAACGTATAACTGCCCGGCTTCACGCCGTATTTCACGGTCGGTTTGAGGATATATTTGCTTTCATCGACAAATTCGGGGGCTACCAGCCACGATTCGCCAGCTTCGAGATGTTCGATGGCATATTTCAGTTTCTCGTTGTTGTTGTCGATCATGGGGCCTACATAATTCATCGTGTCCCAAACGCTTCCGGTACGCAGACTTGTAACGGCGTCTTTCAGCTTCGACTTGAAGGATTCGTCGTTAAACCTCTTTTTATCGACAAACAGGAGCGAACAGGCCGAACATTTCTGACCCGCATTGCTGAACGCCGACGAAACGGCGTTCAAAATAGCATGATCCTGATCGGCGCTGGAGGTGACGATAATCGCGTTTTTGCCGCCCGTTTCGGCCGAGAGCGGCGTGCGCGGGCTGTTTTCGAGCAAGCGGAAAGCGGTATCCGTGCCGCCGGTTAGAATGATATGCTTAATCGCCGGGTGCGCGCCCAGATAGCCGAGCGACGAGCGGTCGGCCGTGCAAACAACCTGCAATGCGTCTTTCGGAACGCCTGCTTCCCAGAAACATTTGGCAAACTCCCATGCCACCGGCAACGCCACCGTTGCAGGTTTAAGAATCACCGTATTGCCGGCAGCCAGAGACGCCGCCACGCCACCGACAGGAATCGCCAGCGGGAAATTCCATGGCGGAATAACGAGAATAACGCCTTTCGGAGCATGGGAAACAGTATTCAGGCTATCAA
>JAITPH010000266.1 GCA_031289515.1 Tannerella sp. | reverse complement strand
CTGCTTTCTGCTTGCCGAAGCCGCCCAGCGCGGAATCATCTCCGGCGATGCGAAGACGTATTACGAGACCGGCGTCAAGGCTGCCTTTGAACAGTATGGAGCAACGT
Source organism: Tannerella sp. (assembly GCA_031289515.1). GTDB lineage: Bacteria > Bacteroidota > Bacteroidia > Bacteroidales > Tannerellaceae > Tannerella. Next base: position 5,507 of record JAITPH010000266.1, on the reverse strand, counting down.
TTTCGGGCGAAGGATACGCCGGAGCTTACGCCGATCAGGGTCTGAGTTCGGCGAACGACTATCTGCAACAGCCGCAGACGAATTGGGACGGCGGACGCGATAAGCTGACGCTCATAGCGGAGCAGAAGTGGATTGCGCTTTTCCAGGTGCCGTTCGAGGGTTACTACGACTACCGGCGCACGATGTTGCCCAAGTTGAGCTGTTCAAATCTGGCGGCAACGTACAGCGACGGCAGCGGCATCAAGTTTCCTTCCCGTGCGGATTATCCGGCATCGGAAGAACAAAGCAATGCCGAAGGATGGGCAAAAGCCCGCGCCACAGGCTTCGACATCCCCATCACAGGCGACAACAACCGCACGCTGGCAAAGATGTGGCTAATCAACAACGCCAACAGCCCCGATCTCCAAATGCCGACCTTTCGTGAGCCATTGAGGTCGCAAGGCGAATATCCGGGCGACGAAAACTTCAACGCATGGTACGACGAACACTGGAAAGAGTTGTACTGGTGGGAATACGAATGATTGACCGACCGCTTTCAAGTCGGAAATATTCCAAGCGGCGCTGCCACGGTTGCATTGACCGGCAGCGCCGCTTTCATCTCTTTTCCGGCAGACCGTTATATATGATAATGTGCAAAGAGACATAAAAATAAGCGACTTTATTTTGTATTCACCTTGACTTGCACTATCTTTGCCGGATTAATTGCAAAATAGAGGTTATGAATATAGCATTGATAGGATATGGAAAGATGGGACATATCATAGAGGAAATAGCGGTACGGCGCGGGCATGTTATCGTTTCTGCCATCGATTTGGATAATATGCGCGACTTCGACTCCGATGCCTTCCGCTCGGCTGACGTGGCGATTGAGTTTACTACGCCCGCAACGGCTGTCGATAACTTCCGGAAATGTTTTGCCGCGAACATTCCGGTCGTCTCCGGTACAACAGGCTGGACGGAACGCCTCGACGAAATAAAAAAACAGTGCCGCCACGACGGTAAAACATTCTTCTACGCTTCGAACTTCAGTATCGGCGTGAATATCTTCTTTGCCCTTAACAGGTATCTTGCGGGAATAATGAACGGCTTTCCCGATTACGACGTCGATATGACCGAAGTGCATCACATCCATAAACTCGATGCTCCGAGCGGCACGGCTATCTCTCTCGCCGATGACATCCTCGGCAAAATAGACCGCAAAAAACAATGGCGACTTGCCGCAGATTCCGCTGAAAGCGAAGCCAACGCCAAAAGCGAAGAAAACGCCAAAAGCAAAGAAAACGCCGAAGCCAGCCCCGACCTACAAATCCAAGCCCTCCGCGAAGGCGAAGTTCCCGGCATACACGAGATACGGTACGAATCGGAAGCCGACAGCATAACAATCAGGCACGACGCCAAGAGCCGCGCCGGTTTCGCGCTTGGGGCAGTTCTGGCGGCAGAATTTACGGTCGGCAAGAAAGGCTTTCTCGGAATGGACGACATGCTCAACTTATCTTTTAAATAATCAAAAACACTAATTTATATGAATGTAAAAAATGAAAGTAAACGCCATTGGACAAGTTTCGGCATCTGGTCGGCGTTGTATATCCTGTTCACCGTTTGGATCGGCAACTGGTGGCTTCTGTTGGGACTTATTGTTCTCGCTGACATATTTCTGACCAAGTTCGTCCCGTGGGGAGCATGGAAGAAATCGAAACATCCGAAAGTACAAAGCGTGCTTAACGGAATCGACGATTTGCTGTTTGCCCTGATAGCGGTATATATCATCAATATCTTCGTCTTTCAGAACTATCAGATACCGTCGTCGTCGCTGGAAAAGACGTTGCTGGTGGGCGACTATCTTTTTGTGAGCAAGCTGAGTTACGGACCGAGAGTGCCCAATACGCCAATATCGTTTCCACTGGTTCAAAACACGCTGCCGGTGCTCAATTGCAAGTCGTATCTGGACTGGCCCGAATGGGGCTACAAGCGGGTGAAGGGACTCGGAGAAGTCAAACGCAACGATATTGTGGTATTCAATTTTCCGGCAGGCGATACCGTTGCGCTCAAGGTGCAGAATCCCGACTATTACTCGCTTCTGAAGATATACGGACGCGAGGCGATACGTCTCAACGGCGAATCGTTCGGCGAAATCCTCTACCGGCCTGTCGACAAGCGCGAGAACTATGTGAAGAGATGCGTCGGAATGCCCGGCGATTCCCTTCAGGTAATCGACAACCGCATATACATCGACGGAAAGATACTTGAAAACAGGAAAAACGTGCAGTACGTCTACTTCGTCGAAACCGACGGAACGCTTATCAAGGAAGAGATGTTTCGCCGCCTGAACGTGAGCAGGGACGACCGCATGCTGGTCTCCGAGCTTACGGAAGAAACCGGATATTACCACCAGTCGCTGCAGCATATCGGCTTTACGCCCAATGCCGAAGGCCGCTACAATCCGATTTACCGGTTGCCGCTGACCGTCGAGGCTCACGCGATTGTTGCGAAAATGCCTTCCGTGCGCAAGACGCTCATCGAGCCTGACAACTTCGGCGGCTACGTCTATCCGATAGATTACGAAACCGGATGGACGCGCGACAATTACGGACCAGTCTGGATTCCCCGCAAGGGCGCTACAATCACGCTCGACGAGAAGAATCTGGCTCTCTATCACCGCTGCATCCGCAATTACGAGAACAACACTCTGGAGATTCGTCCGGACGGCACGGCCGTCATCAACGGAGAAGCGACGGACACGTACACCTTCCGGTACGATTACTACTGGATGATGGGCGACAATCGCCATTGCAGCGCCGACAGCCGTTCGTGGGGATTTGTACCCGAAGACCATATCGTGGGCAAGCCGATTCTCGTCTGGCTTTCGCTCGACAAGGACAGGGGTCTGTTCGACGGACGTATCCGCTGGCGCAGGATGTTTCGCATGGTTGATTCGTTCGACTGACTTTTATACGCTGCGCAGATGAAATCGGTTACAAGATACTTGATCGTTTTTGCCGTTGTCGTTGGGGTGGTGGCTTTGTTCCGGCTTTTTGCCGTCGGTTCCTATCGCATTACGAGCGATATTATGAGCAATACGCTTAAAGCGGGCGACCTCGTGCTGGTGAACAAGGTCAAAAGCAAAATCAATCCCGGACGCAACAGGCTGGTGCTCTACGAAAGTCCGCTGATGAAAGACGCGGCAAGACCGCCGCTGTTCATCGGACGGTGCATCGGCGTTCCGGGCGACGTCATCCAGATGGGCGCCGACGGCTTCCGCGTGAACGGTCGGCTTCTGCCCAATGCGCCCATGATGCAGCAGACTTTCCGCGTCCGGAAAAATATCAAGGAACGTCTTCTCACGACAATGGAATCGCTGCTTATTCCGCTTCGCGACATCAGGGAGGATTCCGTCAGTCTGACGATTCGCCTGAGTTTGCGCGAGAAGGAACTGCTCGTCCAAAACCTGCCCAGTGTCGTGGCCATAGAGCCTCTTACGGACGATCAGCGGATGGGATACGAGTTCTCCATCCCCCGAAAAGACCGTCAGACGGATATGAACGAAACGATGCTGATGGCGTGCCGGGAGGCTATGATGCACGAAGCGGACACGTCGTCGGTCGAAATAAGGGACGGAAAACTGTATATCGACGGCGTCGAAAAGAGTTCGTTTGTCTTCAGGAACGACTATTACTGGATACTTTCGGAGAACGAAACGGAAGGCGTCGATTCCCGCCATCTGGGTTTGATACCCAAAAAGCACATAATAGGAAACATCTGGTATTGCTGGTACAGCCGGAATCCTTCACGGCGATTTACGGAGATTCGCTAATGTCCGCCGTCTGGCTGTCTACCGCCTATCTGGCTCCTGTCCAGTATTACGCGAAACTTGCGTCGCACGACCGCATTTTCATCGAAACGGAAGAGAATTACCCTAAACAGACGTATCGCAACCGCTGTGTGATTGCGGCGGCTGGCGGTCGGCTGACGCTTACCGTTCCGGTCGAGAAACCGGTTTCGCCGAAATGCCCGACGCGCGACGTGCGGATTTCCGGACACGGCAACTGGCGACACCTGCACTGGAATGCACTTGTCTCGGCTTATAACGCGAGTCCCTTTTTTGAATATTATGCCGACGATTTCCATCCTTTTTACGAGAAGAAATATGATTTCCTTGTCGATTATAACGAGGCTTTGCAGGCGATGATTTGCGGGCTTCTGGATATTTGCCCGACGGTCGGGCGCACGGAGAAGTATGAGCCGGCGGTCGGGAATGATTTCCGTACGGCTATCGACCCGCGCCATCCGTTGCCCGACCGCGATTTCGTCGCCGTGCCGTATTATCAGGTGTTCAGGGACAGGAACGGCTTTCTGCCCAATTTGAGCATTGTCGATTTGCTGTTTAATATGGGGACTGAGGCGGCGGGGATAGTTGGGAGTTGTTAGTTGAAAGTCGTGGTTGTCATGTCCTGCCATAGGTTGACAAAAATAAAGGAGAAAACATAACAAAAGTAAGAGGACGTATTATCGGTACAGTAATTGTTTTAAGGAGAAAGCAGTCCGGGAGGTATCATCGGGATCGAGTATAAGTTCTGTAAGTCTGAAATACGGAATACGCGGGACTAATACGGTAAAGAGATGGATCAGGAAATTTGGACGGGAAGAATTATTAAACAAAATAGTAAGAATAGAGATGAAAGGAGAGACGGACGGGATCAAACGCCTACGTGAAGAGAACTGCCGGCTGAAGGAAGCGCTGGCAGATGCAACGCTTGTGAGGAATGCGCTGGAGAGTCTGATGGAAGTGGCAAACGAACACTATCAAACAGACTTTAAAAAAAACTTCGGCAGTCAGCGACCGGTCGCTGCCGGGAAAAGAAGGGAGGGAGCGTGAGCAGGCTGTGTGAATATTACGGTATAAGCCGGAACGGATATTATAGGCGTAATAATCCGGAGCAGCAGGAAGCCGTGTCAACGGAGCTGACAGTTGAGACGGTACAGCGGGAACGTCACAGTCAACCTCGGATGGGAGGTCGAAAACTGTACACATGTACAGGGAAAGTATCCGCAAGCTGTCTCCCCGCTGCGGTCGGGACAGGTTCTTTGAAGTGCTGCATATGCACGATCTGCCGGTGGAACGCAAGCGGAGTTATATGCGTACTACGAATTCGTATCACCGTTTTTCGTGTGCACGGGAATCCGGTGAGGGAGTGCAAACCTGAACGTCCCAATCAGGTATGGGTATCCGATATTACGTATATACGGACAGGGGACAAGTTTGCATATTTATCGTTGATAACGGACAGGTACTCGCGCAAGACAGTGGGCTGGCACCTGTCGGACAATCCTGGTATGGAAGGCTGTCTGGAAGCGTTGAAAAAAGCGCTGTCGACATGCAGGGATCCGTCGGGAATCATCCATCATTCGGACAGGGGGATTCAGTATTGCAGCCATCCGCTACCTGATGAAAGGATTTTCTTGATGAGTGTTTGTATCATGCCAATCTTTTAATCCTGTAAATCATGGTT
>JAITPH010000212.1 GCA_031289515.1 Tannerella sp. | reverse complement strand
CAGAGGTAATAACCCGACATCCAGCGCCAGAGTTGCAACTGATACTCGCGGATAACGGGCTTTCCGTCCGTCGGCGACGGCGACAGTTCCTTTATTTCATAGCCCTGTTCGGGTTTGCGGTCGTGAATCTCGACTACTATGCCCGCACAGTGACGCTTCTTGCCGAACGGCGCGACGACGCGACCGTACAGGCAGACCGCGCCGGCCATTTCCTCCGGTACGGTATAGGTGAACGTATTGCCCAGGGGCAACGGAAGCAGGACTTCGGCATACGTCATCCGGCTCAGAAGATAAATGCGACGCTTAGCGAGGCGGCTACGATTTTTCCACGGTAACTGTCGGGATCGTTGGCGTCAAAGGTCTTGTAGTTGTCGGTAAGGGCGATGCTGTAGTTCAAGCCTACTTGCAGGCGGTCGAAGACGTCGGCTCCGACGGCGAAGTTCAATCCCGCGCCGAAACTTTTGGATTTGAGCTGCTGCGCAATGCTTTCGTATTTGCCGGAGATGTCCCAGACCTTGTCGCCCGCAATCCGGAAGTCGATGTACGGTCCGGCCGAAATGTAGGGATTGACGAGCGGCAGTCCCAGCTTGAATTTCAGGTTGGCGGGCACTTCGATGTAGGAGTTGCGAACGGTTCTGAGTTCCGATTCGAATCCTTTCTGCGAATAAAGCAGCGCGAGGTCGAGACCGAAGCCTCCCCTTCCGAGCATAAATTCCATCATCGGCCCGAGATAATAGCCGGTGATGTTGTCGGACTTCAGGACGTCGCCGTCAAACTTTGCCTTCGTAATGTTGACGCCGCCCTTGACGCCGAAGCTGAATTGTGCCTCGGCAGCGGATGCGACCAGCAGTGTAGCCGCGATTAAAACAAGTTTTATTCTTCTCATATTCTTTTCATTTAAAGTGTTCGGGATGCAAAGATATGAATTTCAAATCTAAAATCCAACAAATATTTTTGATTTGACGGAATCGAGTACCGCACCATGCCGACACGGCGTCACCCTCGTCGCTTGCGTCATTGCAAGCGGTATCCTTCATTGACAGCGGTATCCGTCATTGCGAGAAAATTACTAAACGAGTTTAGCAAAAAGGAAAAATGACGAAGGAAACTGCTGCGCTTGCCGTCATTGCGAGGAACGAAGCAATCCGGACTATCAGGGCGCCGGATTGCTGCGCTCCGGTCGACATGACACCATTTCGCCTTTCTGCTTGAAAATAATCGCATTTTTTTCGCAAACAGTTACGGATACTAAAAATATTTCATATCTTTGTTGCCTAAATTTTTTTTATACAATAACTTTAAACTTTAAAAAGCTCATGAAAAGAAAACTAAGAATGGGAATGGTGGGAGGCGGCCCCGGCTCGTTTATCGGCGCAGTGCACCGAATTGCCGCCGGTCTTGACGGACAGATCGAACCGGTTTGCGGCTGTTTCAGCTCGTCTTACGAAAAATCGCTCGAAACAGGCAGAAAACTTTATCTGCCCGACGAACGCATCTACAAAACATACCGGGAAATGATTGAACAGGAAGCGCTGCTGCCCGAAGGCGAACGCATGGATTTCATCTCGGTGGTAACGCCCAATCATGCGCATTTCGAACCTGTTTTTGAAGCGCTTCGTCACGGATTCCATGCCGTCCTCGACAAACCGATGACCTTTACGCTCGAAGAGGCCTGGAAACTGAAGGAAAAAGTAGAACAGACAGGTCTTATTCTGGCATTGACGTACACCTACACCGGCTATCCGATGGTAAAAGAAGCCCGCCTGCGCGTCGCCCGCGGCGATTTCGGCAAGATACGCCGCATCTATGTGGAATATCCGCAGGGCTGGCTGGCAGATACCGTTTTGGAAGCCGACAACAAACAGGCCGGCTGGCGTACCGACCCTGCCCGGTCGGGAATAGCAGGCTGCATGGGCGACATAGGCACGCACGCCTTCAACCTGGCCGAATACATCACCGGTCTGAAGACCGTCGAACTCTGTTCCGAACTGAATACATTCGTGCCCGGTCGCCTGCTCGAAGACGACGGCGCGGCTCTGCTTCGATACGAAGGCGGCGCCAGAGGATTGCTGTCGGCATCGCAAATCGCCGTCGGTGAAGAAAACAACCTCAGCATCCGCGTGTACGGCGAAAAGGGCGGGCTGGAATGGCATCAGCAGGAGCCGAACACGCTTATTGTAAAATGGAACCATCAGCCGGACGAAACGGTTCGCACTTCAAACGGCTATGTCTCCGCCATCGCGGGATACAATTCCCGCACGCCGGGCGGTCATCCCGAAGGCTATATCGAAGCATTCGCCAATATTTACCGCAATTTCGCCCTCACCGTGCAATGCCGTCTGGAAGGCGTACAGCCGAAAGCGGAACACCTCGATTTCCCCTCCGTCAATGAAGGCTTGCGGGGGATGCAGTTCATCCGGACGGTCGTCGCCTCTTCCAACAGCAGCGAAAAATGGCTTCAAATGATAGAAAGATAATTTTTATTCACTAAAACATAACAAATCATGGCACGTAAAGTAACACTGTACTCGCTTCAATTCGGGGATTTGTCCCTCGAAACAATCAGCCAGAAGGCTAAATCATGGGGTTATGACGGTCTGGAACTCGGTATTCCAAACCATGTCGATGTCCGTCAGACAGACCCCGCTTA
>JAITPH010000206.1 GCA_031289515.1 Tannerella sp. | reverse complement strand
ATAGAAATCATGTAGAGTGTTTTTGTTCGTTTCCCTTACTTCGGGATTCGAGAGGTGGTCGGTGATTGGCTTGTCGTATTCGTCCACCAGAAGAACTACCTGCTGTCCGGTGGACAGATGCAACTTTTTGATCAGTTCGCCGAATTTGTCGGACAACTCCGTCATGTTCAGCGACAGGTTCTTGTCCCTTGCTACTTCGTCGATGAACTGGTCAAGCGACACCTTCAGTTCGTTGCCTGTTCTGTGAGAGCGTCCGGCGAAATCAAGCCTGATGACCGGATACTGTTGCGTCCAGTCCCATTTATCCTGAATATAAAGACCGTCAAACAACTCTTTCTGTCCCTTAAAAATGGCGTCAAGCGTGCTTACCAGCAACGATTTTCCGAAACGTCGCGGGCGGGACAGGAAATATACCTTGCCGGTAGTGATTATTCTGTAAATATCCTTCGTCTTGTCCACATACAGATAATCTTTCTCGCGCAAGTCCTTAAATGACTGTATTCCTATTGGTAAATTCTTCATGATGAATCTGTTTTTTGTGCAAATATACAAGAAATAAATGAATTACACACAACCGGATAAAAATTTTCATACAGTTTCTGCATATTAACGCCAATTTTTCATAACTTTGCGGGCTAAAAATTTAACAGAGTGAATGTAGCCATTATCAAATATAATGCGGGTAACATATACTCGGTCGATTATGGTCTGAAACGCATAGGCATAACGCCTGTGATAACGGACGACCCGCAAGTAATCCGGTCTGCGGACAGGGTGATATTTCCCGGTCAGGGCGAGGCAAGCACGACTATGAAATACCTGCATGAACGCGGACTGGATGCGTTAATATGCGGATTACGTCAGCCGGTGTTGGGCATCTGCATAGGCATACAACTGATGTGCCGCCATTCGGACGAGGGCGACGTCGATTGTCTGGGCATCTTCGACGCCGGCGTAAAGCGTTTTGCGCCTCAAAGGCACGAAGACAAAGTGCCTCATATAGGATGGAACTCTTTATCGAACATGCGCGGCGCGCTATTCGAGGGACTTCCGGCAAATCCGTACGTCTATTTCGTACATAGCTATTATATACCGGTAACGGCAGAAACGTCTGCCGTGAACGACTATATAACGCCGTTCAGCGCAGCCATGCAAAAAGACAACTTTTATGCGACACAGTTTCATCCCGAAAAAAGCGGCGCTATCGGCGAAATCATTCTTGGAAACTTTATAAACCTGCGATAAAGATGATAGAATTGATACCCGCAATAGATATAATCGACGGCAAGTGCGTTCGTCTGACGCAGGGCGATTATGCCACTAAAAAAGTTTACAACGAAGACCCGGTCGAAGTAGCAAAGATGTTCGAGGGCTGCGGGATGAAGCGATTGCATGTAGTAGACCTCGACGGCGCGCGCGAAGGCAAAATCGTCAATTACCGCGCACTGGAACGCATAGCGGCAAGCGTTTCGCTCGTAATAGATTTCGGGGGCGGGCTTAAAAGCGACAAAGACCTTGAGATAGCTTTCGAGTGCGGAGCGCAAATGATAACCGGCGGAAGCATCGCCGTAAAGTCGCCGGAGATATTTTGCGGATGGATACGCCGTTTCGGGAGCGAGCGCGTTATTCTCGGAGCTGACGCGAAGGACGGAAAAATAGCCGTAGCAGGATGGACGGAGACGACGGATAACGAGTTAATTCCCTTTATCGAAGCATATACTGGGAAAGGCATCGCCAAAGTTATCTGTACGGACATCGGTCGCGACGGAATGTTGCAGGGGGCGTCGACGGAGTTGTATAAAAACATTCTCGCGTCGTTGCCCGAAATATATCTGATAGCGAGCGGAGGCGTAGGCTCGGCAGGAGATATTGAAGCGCTCGAAGAAGCCGGAGTGCCCGCGGTCATATTCGGAAAAGCCGTTTATGAAGGCAGAATCGGACTTAAAGAATTGGAGAAGTTAAACGTACATTAATATATATGTTGGCGAAAAGAATAGTACCTTGTTTGGATGTGAAGGATGGAACGACGGTGAAAGGCATCAATTTCATCAATTTCCGCGACGCGGGCGACCCTGTTGAACTGGGCGCCGAATATAGCCGTCAGGGAGCGGACGAACTTGTATATCTCGACATCACCGCCTCGCATGAAGGCAGGAAGACGTTCACCGAATTAGTCAAAAAAGTGGCCGCCCGCATAAATATTCCCTTCACCGTCGGCGGCGGCGTCAACGAGCTGTCCGACGTAGAGAGGCTGCTTAATGCGGGCGCAGACAAGATTTCGGTCAATTCGGCCGCTATCCGCTGTCCGGAGCTTATCGACCGGATAGCGCGAAATTTCGGCAGTCAGGTATGCGTAGTCGCTATTGATGCGGATATTGACGGCGACGAATGGACGTGTTACCTCAACGGCGGTCGCGTTCCTACCGAACGAAGGCTGTTCGCGTGGGCGTCGGAAGCGGCGGACAGGGGCGCGGGCGAGATACTGTTTACCAGCATGAAGCACGATGGCGTAAAGGAAGGCTACGCCAACGAAGCGCTGGCAACGCTTGCCGAAAATCTGCATATACCGGTTATCGCATCCGGCGGCGCGGGCAAGAAAGAGCATTTCCGCGACGCTTTCCTGCTCGGCAAGGCTGATGCGGCGCTTGCAGCAAGCGTTTTCCACTTCGGCGAAATTAACATCGCCGAATTGAAGCAGTATTTACAGAACGAAAAAGTCGCCGTAAGGCAGGAACGGCTGACGTGTTGTTAAAATTTAAATAATTATATAATGGATTTGGATTTCAAAAAATCAGGCGGTCTAATCCCCGCAATAATACAGGATGCGCAGACAAATACAGTTCTGATGTTAGGATTCATGAACGAAGAAGCGTATCAAAAGACCGTAGAATCGGGAAAAGTGACTTTTTACAGCCGCACCCGGCAGTGTATATGGACAAAGGGCGAGACAAGCGGCAACTACCTGAACACAGTAAAAATACTCGCAGACTGCGACAACGACACGATTCTGATAAAGGCAAACCCCGACGGCCCGACATGTCATACCGGCGCGGAGACATGCTTTGGCGAAGCTAACAGGAACGGAGTATATTTTATCCAATATCTACAGGAATTTATAACCCGCCGCTTCAAGGAGAGACCCGAAGGCTCGTATACCACGTCGCTATTCGAAAAGGGAGTAAACCGCATGGCGCAAAAAGTCGGAGAAGAAGCGGTCGAGACGGTGATAGAAGCGACCAACGGCACGGACGGCGATTTCATTTACGAAGCATCGGACTTGATTTATCACCTTATAGTATTGCTCACGAGCAAAGGCTATTCGTTGGAAGACATTGCAAAAGAACTAAAAAAAAGACATAAAGAATAAGATGGAAAGCGAATTGCACGTTAAATTGGAAGAAATCGAAGTATGTCAGGAAGAAAACGTCGTACTTCGGGATGCGTCCCTCGAATTAAGCAAGGGCGAGTTTGTGTATGTGATAGGCAAAGTAGGGTCGGGCAAGAGCAGCCTGCTGAAAGCGCTGTACTGCGAAGTGCCCATACGAAAAGGCAACGCCTATATTGCCGGATATGACCTGAAGAAAATCAAGCATCGCGAAATACCGTATCTACGGCGCAAGCTGGGCATCGTATTTCAGGATTTCCAGTTGCTGATAGACCGTTCCGCGGTCAAGAATCTCGAATTTGTACTCAAGGCGACAGGCTGGCGCAGTCAGAACGAGATAAACAAGCGTATTGAAAACGTCCTCGAACAGGTGGGAATGCCTAACAAGGGATACAAGATGCCGCACGAACTGTCGGGAGGCGAACAGCAACGCATCGCCATTGCGCGGGCGCTGCTGAACAATCCGGAGATAATACTTGCGGACGAACCTACCGGCAACTTGGACCCCGAAACAAGCGGCCAGATAGTACAGCTGCTTCACGACATACGCCAAAAGGACACGACCGTCATAATGACTACTCACAACTACAATATCGTGAAGGCATTTCCGGCGCGGGTCATCAAATGCGAAAACAACAGACTGTATAATGTAAAAGACGGAGCTTCACTAAGCAATGAAGAGACGGATTACGAATAGATTATCAACAATTCAAGACATAAGAAAATGAAAGTTTTAAAGTTCGGAGGAACATCCGTAGGTTCAGCTCAGCGAATAAAAAGCGTTGCAAAACTAATCTGCGACGGCAATCAAAAGATTGTAGTACTGTCTGCCATGTCGGGCACGACAAACTCGTTAGTCGAGATTTCCGATTATTTATACAAAAAAAATCACGACGGAGCAAACGAGGCTATCAAACGTCTGCACGAGAAATATAAAGGCGTGATAGAAGAGCTGTACGGCTCGCAGGAATATAAAGACAGGGCAAACGAGCTTGTAGCCTCGAATCTTGACTACATACGGTGTCTGGTGAAAGACATGTTTACGTTTTTCGAGGAGCGGGTGATACTTGCCCAGGGCGAACTGATGTCTACCGGCATGATGCACCTGTATTTGCTCGAAACAGGCGTCAATTCGGTTATCGTTCCCGCGCTGGACTATATGCGGACAGACAAGAACGCCGAGCCTGACCACGTCTACATAAAGGACAAACTGACGGATTTGCTGAAAAAGAATCCCGATGCCGAGCTTTATGTTACCCAGGGCTTCATTTGCCGCAATGCCTACGGCGAGATTGACAACCTGCAACGCGGCGGAAGCGACTATACGGCTTCGCTCGCGGGAGCGGCGGTGCAAGCCGAAGAAATACAGATATGGACAGACATCGACGGTATGCACAACAACGATCCGCGCGTGGTGGAAAACACTTCGCCGGTGCGTCACCTGCACTTCGACGAGGCCGCCGAGCTTGCCTATTTCGGAGCCAAGATACTTCATCCCACGTGCATTTTGCCCGCCAAGCTCAACAACATTCCCGTACGCCTGCTCAACACGATGCAGCCGGACGCTCCGGGCACGACTATTTCAAACCACATAGAAAAGGGCAAAATCAAAGCCGTCGCCGCCAAGGACAACATCATTTCGATAAAGATAAAAAGCGGCCGGATGCTGCTTGCGACAGGATTCCTGCGCAAGGTGTTCGAGCTGTTCGAGACGTATCACACTCCGATAGACATGGTGACGACGTCGGAAGTAGGCATTTCGGTGACGATAGACAATGAAAAGCATCTGGAAGAAATCGTCAACGACCTGATGAAATACGGCACGGTGACGGTAGACAGGGACATGGTCATAGTCTGCGTCGTCGGCGACCTTGAATGGGACAACATCGGTTTCGAGGCAAAGATAATCTACGCGCTCAAGGACATTCCGGTACGGATGATTTCATACGGCGGAAGCAACTACAACGTCTCCCTGCTGATAAAAGCCTCCGACAAGAAACGCGCCCTGCAAGCCCTTAGCGAACACTTATTCAAATAAAAAACGAAACAGTTATGATAAAAGGTATTTTCCCAATTGAGAGATTTCGGGAGTTGCAGACTCCCTTTTATTACTATGACCTGGAGCTTTTGCAGAAAACGCTCGACGTCGTCGCGGCGGAAACCGGCAAATACGGATACCGCCAGCATTATGCGATAAAAGCCAATGCCAATCCGGTCATACTGGAGCTGATTGCCCGAAACGGCTTCGGCGCAGACTGCGTCAGCGGAGGCGAGATACGTGCTGCGCTTGCCGCCGGATTTCCGGCTTCGGAAATCGTCTTTGCAGGCGTCGGTAAAGCCGACCGGGAGATAATTCTCGGCATCGAGAACAGTATCGCCTGCTTCAACGTCGAATCGCTTGCCGAACTCGAAGTGATCAACGGCATAGCGGCGGACATGAACAGAACGGCAAACATAGCCCTGCGCATCAATCCCAACGTGGACGCGCACACGCACGCAAAAATAACGACCGGACTTCAGGAAAACAAGTTCGGCATAAACACCGGACTGCTGCCGGGCGTCGTCGGCGAGATGCGCGGAATGAAAAATGTCGCATTCAAGGGAATACATTTCCATATCGGCTCGCAGATAACCGACATGTCGGCTTTTCGCGACCTGTGCATCAAGGCCAACGAGTTGCAGGACGAATTTGACGGATACGGATTGAAAATCGAATCGCTCAACTTCGGCGGAGGCCTGGGAGTAGACTACTATCACCCGAATCACCTCTGCATCCCCGATTTCGAGAACTATTTCGCTTCGTTCGCCAAGTTGGTCAAGCCGCGCGAAGGGCAGCAGATACACTTCGAACTCGGCCGTTCCGTCGTAGCCCAGTGCGGCTCGCTCGTTTCCAAAGCGCTGTATGTCAAGAAAGGCGAAACGAAGCAGTTCGCCATACTCGACGCAGGCTTCACCGACCTGATACGTCCCGCGATGTACGACGCCCACCACCATATCGAAAACATTACCGGCGACGGCGAGATGCAGACTTACGACGTCGTCGGACCAATTTGCGAATCGTCGGACGTGTTCGGCAGGGACGTCAGCCTTAACGAAGTCCGCCGCAACGACCTTGTAGCCCTGCGTTCGGCAGGCGCTTACGGCGAAATAATGGCCTCGCGGTACAACTGCCGCGCTTTACCGGAAAGCTATTTCTCAAACTGAAATGCAGGGACAGACATCCACCGTAAAAACGGAGAACACCCTCCTGCCCTATCTGCTCGAACTGTTCGGCGGACGGAGCAGGACGTCCGTCAAGACGCTGCTCAAACACGGACAGGTGCGGGTGAACGGCATCGTCGCAAACCGCGCCGAAACGCCCCTCAAGGCAGGCGACGAAGTTTTTATCGGCAACACGAGAGAGCAGGCGGCATTCAGCCATCCAATGCTGAAAATCGTCTGGGAAGACGACGACCTCATCGTCGTGGACAAGAAGGAAGGCCTGCTGTCCGTCTCCACGTCCGCCTCGCAGGAACGCACCGCCCACCATATCCTGTCGGAATACGTCAAGAGGCTGGACGAACGGAACCGCATTTTCATCCTGCACCGGCTGGACAGGGGCACGTCGGGACTGATGCTCTTCGCCCGCAACAGAAAGGTGCAGGAATACATGCGCTCGATATGGCACGAAATCATAACCCGCCGCACGTACATCGCCCTCGTCGAGGGCGTTCCGGACAGGACGGAAGACACGATAGTGACGTATCTCGCCGAAAACAAGCGGATGAAAGTCTACTGCACCAACCCGCAGAACGGCAAGGAAGCCGTCTCGCACTACCGGGTCACCGGCAGCAGCGGGCAGTATTCGCTCCTGGAAGTCGAGCTTGAGACAGGCCGCAAAAACCAGATACGCGCCCAGATGGAGCATATCGGGCATCCCGTAGCCGGCGACCCCAAGTACGGCGCCGCGACCGACCCGAAAGGACGCCTGATGCTGCACGCCCTCCGGCTTTTCTTCACCCATCCCGCGACCGGACGCGAAATGCGTTTCGAGACCCGCATCCCCAGAGAATTTGACATTAAAGGAATAAAACAATGAAAAAAGAAATCATCATCACGATAGCCTGTCTGCTGCTGTTTTCCTGCAAGCCGGAGAAGCGGTTTTACGAGGAAAGCGGGTCGGTCTTCCACACGCTCTACCATATCAAGTACGAGCACGACAGGCTGCTGACCGCCGAGATAGACCGCGAACTGCAGGACTTCAACCTGTCGCTCAATCCGTTCAATCCGAACTCGACAATATCCAAAGTCAACCGCAACGAAGACGTCGAGGTGGACAGCTTTTTCGTGGCCGTATTCGACAGGGCGAAGGAGATATACCGCGTTTCGGGCGGCGCTTTCGACCCGACCGTCGCGCCGCTGATCAATCTCTGGGGATTCGGATACAGGAATTTCGACGGCGTGACGCCCGAAGCCGTCGACAGCCTGAAAGCGATTGCGGGATTCGACAGGATAAGGCTCGAAAACAGGCGGGCTGTCAAGGACGACAGCCGCATCGAACTGAACTTTTCGGCTATCGCCAAAGGCTACGCTTCGGACGTGATAGCGGCGCTGCTCGAACGCGAAGGGGTCGAAAACTACATGGTCGAGATAGGCGGCGAGGTTGCCGTGAAAGGCAAAAACCCGCACCGCGACTGCTGGCAGATTGGAATTAACAGACCGGAAGACGATTTGACCGGCTTCGCAAACGAGATTGAAAGCATCGCCGTGCTGTGCGACAGGAGCGGTCTTGCCACGTCGGGCAATTACCGCAACTTCTACGTGAAAGACGGCAAGAAGTATGCGCACACCATCGACCCGCGCACCGGATACCCTTCGGAACAGACGATTCTGAGCGCTACGGTAACGGCGCCGGACTGCATGACGGCGGACGCCTGCGCGACGGCGTTCATGGTACTCGGCGCCGAGAAGGCGATAGAGATGGCAAAAAACGTCCCCGGCATCGACTACTACCTTATATGCAGCGACAAAAGCAACGGCAAATACATGACCGTCCGCTCTTTAGGAATCAATATTAAATAGTCGGGATTCAATTTTCAACTTTCAATTCCAGCAACACGACGTTCTGGTCGTCGCTTTCGTATTTTGATTGCTTCTTTCAGCTTTTCCCTTATTTCCGGGCGGGTATCGCCGTACTCCATTATCTCGAACGGATAGAGGGGAATAATGATTTCACTGTTCTTTTGTGCGTGCAGGCGTATTTCGTCCGACGTCAGGTCTATCGGATAGCCGTACAGAACGACGTCTTCCACGATTGTCGCGAAATCGGCGACCGATTCGTTCGTCTTCCCGGAAATAAACGCCAGACGGCATTTGCGTTTGTAGTAATACGAATACAGATACACGTTCCGGCACTCCATGAAGAACGCCGCGCCGTAGGGATAGTTGTGCGAAAGAACGGCGCGGAAAAAATAGCCGACGTCCGAAATGTGATACGAATTTGTTTGCGGACATGGCGGTAAACCTTATTGCCATATTTCCGTTGCAAATGTATGGATTGTTTTTCGTCCGGCAATACATTTTGCCGTTTTTTTCCCGAAGGGCAAACTTTTTGTAATCGAAGGCTGTCAATTCCTCCGGATGACCGCCTTTGAGGACGGCGTCCGTCACTGTCCGTTGCCGCAAACGCCATTTCCCCCATGGGGGAAGACCGTTCCCCCATGGGGGAAGACTTTTTCCCCATGGGGGAAGACTTTTCCCCCATGGGGGAAGACCGTTCCCCATGGGGGAAGACTTTTCCCCCACAGGGGAA
>JAITPH010000175.1 GCA_031289515.1 Tannerella sp. | reverse complement strand
ACGTCTGTTCGTACGACGGTCTTTTGTTTGCAAGCTGTCGCAACGATTATCGACAGAACTGCGAGCGCTATTTTTACTTTCATATTTTTTAGTTTTATAATGTTGTTAATGAGTACGTTTCCTAAATTCCGAAGGCGCTATGCCTTCCTTTTTCTTGAAGAATGTCGAAAATTGGCTGACAGTCTCAAAATGCAGAGCATAAGCGATTTCGGATATGTTTTTGTTTGTAGTTGTGAGCATTTCCTTTGCTTTCATCAGTTTTTGCTGAAGTTGGTACTGAGCAGGCGAGACGCCGGTATATTCCTTGAACATGCGCCTGTACCACGAATATCCCATACCCGCCTTTTTTGCTATTTCTTCCTGCGAGAGCGAGTTTTCTACATTGTTCCTTATTATTTCGCGAGCTTTATTTATCTTCTCAACTATGTATGTATCAGAATATTGATCATTCTTGCTTTTGTAATATACCGTCCCAAGTATAGACAGCAGAATACTCGAAATCATCTGCTGATAACCGGCTTTTTCCTTTTGCGCTACCCTGATAATATCTTCGTAAAGCCCGACAATAGAACTGCTTACGCCGATTTTATGAAGCGGCTTTTTACTTGAAAAGAACCCTTTTTCTACCCGACTGTCGATATGCTGACCGCGAAAGCCGACCCAGTATTCGTTCCATCCGGTAGATGAATCCGGTTCGTAGCTATGCCATTCGCCGGGAAAAAGCAGAATCATCGTGCCTGCGCCTACTTTTTGCTTTTTTGCGATATGATCCGACGAAAAATAACCGCCGCCCCTAATTATGTAGACCAGTTGGTATTCGTTGATGATACGCCCCTTGTCCGGTGCAAACAGGTGAGTATCAGGATGTTGCATGGGAGGATATTGCGAACTCGGAGGAATGGACTGATACCCTGCCGTAGTCACGACAATCCCCCAATCTTCATCATTTCCTCCCACAGAAAGATATAACAACCTGTTTTCCTGCTTTGTTTCCATATTATTAGCTACTGATTTTATCAATAGACACGGCAAAGGTATGTAAAAAAACCGTAGCTGTCAAAAATGATATAATAAAAATCAAAAAAAATAACTCGAAGATGGAATTTTTAGCCTAATTTTGTCCGATTAATATATTATTATATCATGGAAAAGAAATACTTTTTAGCCTTCGATTTAGGCGCAACAAGCGGGCGTTCCATACTTGGAATTTTGAACGGAGTCAATTTTGAAATGCGAGAATTGACGCGGTTTCCGAATAATATTATGGAGCTTCACGGAAAATTTTACTGGGATATTTACGGACTTTTCAAGTCGATGAAGGAAGGGTTGCGGGAATGTGCCAAACAAGGCGTCAAGTTGTCTTCGATCGGCATTGATACTTGGGGCGTCGATTTCGGATATGTCGGCAAGGACGGAACTATACTCGGTTTGCCGCGCGCTTACCGCGATCCGTACACCAACGGCGCGCCGGAAGAGGTTTTCGACCTTGTTTCGAGAGATAAGGTTTACGGACTGACCGGTATTCAGATAATGAATTTCAACAGTCTCTACCAGTTGTATAGCGCCAGAAAGGAATCGTTTTCGCCTTTTATTCAGGCGGATAAGATATTGTTCATGCCCGACTTGCTGTCGTATATGCTGACTAACAAGCAAGTATGCGAATATACGGAGGCTTCGACCTCGCAGATTTTGAATCCTGTAACCCGCAAATTCGAATCGTCACTGCTCGAAGCGATAGGCGTTTCGCCTTCGTTACTCAATCCTTTGATTGCGCCCGGAACGGTCATCGGCGAATTGACGGACGCCTTGGCGGAAGAAACCGGCATAGGAAAGGTACCTGTCGTAGCCGTGGCCGGACATGATACGGCTTCCGCCGTTCTTGCCGTTCCCGCCGTAAATTCCAATTTCGCATATCTGAGCAGCGGCACGTGGAGTCTGATGGGCGTCGAGATAGAACAGCCTGTCCTGACAAAGGAATCGTATGAGAAAAATTTCACCAACGAAGGCGGCGTCGAAGGAACGACGCGCTTCCTGAAAAACATAACAGGCATGTGGCTGTTGGAGCAGTGCCGCAAAGAATGGGAGCGCGAAGGACGCACTTACACGTATTCGGGAATAGTGGAATTGGCTGAAATAACGAAAAATACGGGCGCTTGCGTTAATCCCGACGACCCGCGTCTGGCAAATCCCGCAAGCATGACGAAGATGATAGCCGGAATATGCGAAGAAAACGGAATGAGACCGCCCTCGACCGACGCCGAATTTATCCGGTGTATCTTTGAAAGTCTTGTCCGGCGATACGTTGATGTGGTCAGCGATTTGACGGAAATGATAACATTCCCGATAGAAAAACTGCATATCATCGGCGGCGGCTCGCAAAACGAGCTTATCAGCAGGATGACAGCCAAAGCGCTTGACATTCCGGTCGTTGCAGGTCCTTCCGAAGCGACGGCCATAGGCAACTGCCTGATGCAGGCAAAAGCGGCCGGTCTGGTGAAAGACCGTTGGAAAATACGCAAAATCGTCGCCGATACATTCGACGTTAAGACTTATTTACCTTGATTATCAATTACAAATTAAATAAAAAACAGTATGAAAGAAAACATTATCAAACAATCGTATGAAATTGCGAAAGAACGTTATGCCGAATTGGGCGTAGACGCCGACAAAGCCATATCGGCGCTGGGAAAAATCTCTTTGTCTCTGCATTGCTGGCAGGCCGACGACGTCGCCGGTTTTGAAAATCAGGGAGGCGGACTGACCGGAGGCATTCAGGTGACCGGAAATTATCCCGGCAGAGCGCGTAACATTGATGAGTTGCGCACGGATATCGTCAAGGCAAAATCGCTTATTCCGGGCGTTCACCGCCTGAATCTTCACGAAATATACGGAGAGTTCGGCGATAAGGCGGTAGACCGCGACGAAGTTGAGCCGAAACATTTCCAAAGCTGGATGGAGTGGGGGAAAGACAATAATATGAAGCTGGACTTCAATTCGACGTCGTTTTCTCATCCCAAAAGCGGAAACCTGACGCTTGCAAATCCCGATAAGGCAATTCGCGATTTCTGGATCGAACATACGAAACGCTGCCGCAAGATAAGCGAAGCAATGGGTAAGTTTCAGGGCGATCCTTGTATAATGAATCTCTGGATACACGACGGAAGCAAGGAAGTGCCGGTTAACAGAATGAAATATCGCCGGATACTGGAGCAATCGTTGGACGAAATTTTCACTACGAAATACAAAAACATGAAAGACTGCATCGAAGCGAAACTGTTCGGCATAGGACTTGAGAGTTATACCGTCGGCTCTTACGACTTCTATCTCGGATACGGCGCTAAAAAAGGCAAAATCGTAACGCTCGACACCGGACATTTCCATCTGACCGAAAGCGTGGCCGACAAGCTTTCGTCGCTGCTGCTGTTTACTCCCGAAGTGATGTTGCACGTAAGCCGCCCGATTCGTTGGGACAGCGACCATGTAGTTATTCTGAACGATGATTTGCAAGACCTTGCACGCGAAATTATCCGTTGCGACGCGCTCGACCGTATTCACATCGGTCTCGACTATTTCGACGCAACCATAAACCGCATCGGAGCGTATGTCATAGGCTCGCGCTCGACGCAGAAGGCTCTGTTGACGGCTCTTCTTGAGCCTCAAAAGAAACTCCTTCAGTATGAAGCCAAAGACCGGCTGTTCCAGCGCCTTGCCTTACAGGAAGAACTGAAGAGTATGCCTTGGAATGCTGTTTGGGACATGTTTTGCTTGCAAAACGACACGCCTGCCGCAGACGATTATATCGCCGACATTGAGAAATATGAGAAAGAAGTAACTTCAAAACGCAAATAATATCATGGAAAAGCAAAAAGGGAGTTTAAAGAGTACCATCGCGGTATCATTGACTAATTATCTGGACGCCGGCTCGATTGTCGCCGGTGCAAGCGGACTGACGCTCTGGACGGCATATCTCGGACTGAACGAGACTGATCTCGGATGGCTCAATGCGTTGAGCGCCAATTGTTTCGGGGCTGCTCTCGGCGCTATCATAGGAGGCCGTTTGGCCGACAAATACGGACGAAAAACAATTTATACCTACAACATGCAGCTTTATATGCTGGGAGTGGGCATTATAACGGTTTCGATGAGTTTTCCGATGCTGCTGGCAGGTTTTTTGATAACGGGAATATCCGTCGGCGTGGGCGTTCCGGCTTCGTGGACTTATATCTCCGAGACTTCGGAAGTGGGCAACAGAGGTCGAAACATCGGCATTTCGCAGTTTGCATGGTCGATAGGACCGGCGATTATTTTCCTGCTCGGATGGCTGTTTGCGCCGACAGGTCCGTTAGGCGATTCCGTGCGTAAACTGGGCGTTTTTATTCTGAATACCGATAATAGCGCCGCTCTTGACTTGTTTGGCAATCGCTTGATATTCGGCACTTTATTTGTTGTCGCGTTGATTGCATGGCTGTTGCAACGCCAATTGAACGAATCGCAGGAATGGATAAAAGAAAAAGCGTTGAAAACGGAACGGCTGAATAAACCTTATAAAACGCTGTTTACCAATATTATAAATGTAAAAACCATTCTTTACCTCGTTGGTATTTATCTGACTTGGAATTTTGTTGCGGGCGCAATGGGATTTTTCATGCCTCATATTTACGAGACGTCGGGAGGTCTATCGAACGAAAACGCTAACTTCCTGCAAATGGCGATGTGGGGACTTACCGCTTTTTTCTCGTTCTTCGGTTTTGCTTTGCTCGCCGATAAAGTCAATCAGCGTTTCCTGTATCTGTTCGGCACATTGCTCGGAGTATTGGCTTGGGTAGTACTGACTTTCGTCGGGATAACCGATAAGACGGCTCTTTGGATGTTTGTTGTGCTTTGGGGCGTCCATGCCGGTTTCGGCGTGCAGGCGTTTTATGCGCTTTGGGCTTCGGAACTTTTTCCTGCTCATTATCGTGCTGCAGCACAGGGCGTTATGTTTTTCATCGTCAGAGGCGGCGGCGCTATATGGTCGTTCGTTTTTACAGGAGTTTATGCTACGGCGGGCTTTTACACTGCCGGAAATATAATGGTCGGCTTGATGGCCATATCCCTGTTGATAGGCGTAATATGGACGCCCAAAACCAGAGGCAAATCCCTGAAACAAATAACAAAAGAAAGACTTGGGGAAATGGATGATTAATTGACAATAATGTATTTAATGTGTTATTATTCGAGGCTGCTTCCGTGTCTTTCACGCGAGGCAGCTTTTTCGTTTCAATGCAGTATGAGTTTTGGGAATTGTTTTCCCGAACTCTCCGCTTTTCTTTTGAGCAAAAAATTGTTTTTCTTTAGGGTCGAAAGAAAATTTGTTGTAAATTTGCACGAAATTATAGATATAATATGAAACTGTTAGACACAAAACTAATGCACCCGGCAGACCAGCTTATTGTTGTGATCAGCCGTATATACCACAGTGGTTTGACGACCACTTCGGGCGGTAATATCTCTATTAAGGATGATAACGGCGATATCTGGATTACGCCAGCCGGCATCGATAAAGGCTCGCTGACGAAGAAGGATATTGTCTGTATCAAGGAAGACGGCTCTATCGTCGGAACGCATCGTCCTTCGTCGGAATATCCTTTTCACAAGGCTATTTATGAAATCCGCCCTCAAATGACAGCCGTCATACATGCGCATCCGCCCGCACTGGTGGCTTTCAGCATAACGCATCAGATACCGAACACCAACATCATCCCGCAGGCTAAAGGCATCTGCGGAACGATAGGATTTGCTCCGTACGACGTTCCGGGAAGTAAAGATCTCGGCAAGAAGATTGCCAATGAATTTAGAAAACATCCCGATTATAAGGCTATCATAATGGAGAATCACGGCGTCGTGCTTTGTGGCGAGGACATGCAGGACGCTTATCAGAGATTCGAGACGCTTGAATTTTGCGCCAGAACGGTTATAAACGCCCGGATTCTGGGAACGCCGAATTATCTGACGGACGTTCAGATAGAGCAGCACGACAAGGCGCTGCCGACAAATCTGCCCTGTTTTATGAATGTAACATATCCTTCGGACGAACGCGATATTCGCGACCAGATAATAAAAATCATTCATCGCGCCTGCGATCAGGGCATGATGATCAGCTCTTACGGAACGGCGTCCGTTCGCTGGCGCGGGAACGATTTTCTCATCACGCCTTCGGGCATACCGCGCTGGGATATGGAGCCTGAGAATATCGTTCAGGTAAAAGACGGCAAGATTGAAGCCGGAAAGATTCCGAGCCGCTCGGTTGCCCTGCATCAGGAGATTTACCAGAGCAATCCCAAAATCAATTCGATAATACTTACCCAGCCGCCTCACATAATGGGATTCTGTACTTCCGGCGTTAAACTGAACGTCCGTACCATTCCCGAAAGCTGGATTTTTTTGAAAGATATTCCGAGTGTGCCGTTTGGCGTGCAATATGAAGACAACAGGCGCGTTGCGGAGCTGGTGAAGTCATTTCCGGCGGTTTTGTTGTCGAACGATTCGATTATTGTCACCGGCGACGGATTGCTGAATACTTTCGACCGTCTCGAAGTGGCCGAATTTAGCGCCAAATCGCTCATTATGGGATTAAGCATCGGAGCGCTTCAACCTATCTCGGACGACGAGGTTGAAGCGCTTCGGATTGCGTTCAAGGTGGAGTAACGTTATTTTGACAACCGTATCACACGATCAACGGCGTCGTCGATTTGGGCGACGGATTCAAGTCCCAGTGTCATGCAGTTTACGTTGCTTTCCCTGATTGCAAACTTTAGGGACTGCTCGCGTTCCTCTTCGGAAACGTGTTTGCCTTCGCCGAAGATTTTCATTCCGACAATGCCCTTGCCGTTTTTTCTCGCTTCGCCGATTATGTTTTTAATCTCGTCCGGCGAGCCGTCCATTACCGAGCCGAATGGGTTGATTCGTGCAAGGATGACGTCCACCCAGGCGCTTTCGGAGGCTTCGCGCAAGGCGTCGATGTTATGGCACGAGACACCGACAGCCTTGACGATGCCGTCCTGTTTTGCTTTCGAGAAAGCGTCCATGTAATATGTGCGCGTTTTACTCCATCCGCCGCTCATCATGCAATGCATCAGCAGGACATCGATATACTCGACGCCTATTTCCTTCCTGAAGCGGTTGATTATTTCAGGCACGGAGGCTTTATTCTCGTCTTTATCTTCCTGAGTAAACATTTTGGTGAGTATGGTGATGTTTTCGCGCGGCAACGCTTTTATGCCCGCGCCGACAAACGGTTGCGAGCCGTAAGCGTCTGCCATGTCGTAAAACCTGATGCCGCGTTCATAAGCGCGGTGAACGAGTTTTACGAAGTTATCCATGCCCAGGCGCGTCTGGTTCGATTCGTGGTTGAAGCCAACCGTACCCGTGCCCATTGCAAGGCGGGAAACAGTCATGCCGGTGTTTCCAAGCGGCACTTTATCGATTAAAGCATCGTTCGGCAAGGAGATGTTCATCTCTGCCAGTCCGGAGTTCAATACGGACACGCCTGCCAGTCCGATTGCTCCCTTTTTAATAAAATTACGTCTGTCCATTTTGTTTATTATTTAATGTTATTTAGTGCTGTTTGTGACGCCGGCGACGTTCATCTTCACGCTGTAGAGACAGGTAGACGCCGTGATGAAAAGCGTTTTCATGTCTTTGCCGCCGAAGCAGACGTTAGCCGTCCACGGCGCGTCGACGGGAATATGCGCGATTTTCTCGCCGTCGGGATTGAAAACGGTTACGCCTCTGCCGGTCAGGAAAACGTTGCCGGAACTGTCGATCGTCATGCCGTCAGACCCCATGGCGGTGAAGAGTTTCTTGTTTTTCAGCAGACCGTCCGCCTGAATGTCGTAGACGTAGGTTTTTCCCGCCTGAATGTCCGATACGTAAAGCCGTTTGCCGTCCGGACTGCCCACTATGCCGTTGGGTTTTTCCGTTTCGCTGTCGACGCAGACGACTTTTTTGTGATCTGGAGTAAGGAAATAGACAAACTCGCCGTCCGGTTGCATCTTGGGCGAGCGCGTCCAGTAATCGCGCCTGTAGAGCGGGTCTGTAAAATAGATGCCGTTGTCGGGGCGCACCCACAAGTCGTTCGGGCCGTTGAGTTTTTTGCCGTCGATGTCCGAGACCAGAACGGTATGACTGCCGTCGGGCGCGATTTTCCATATTTCGTTATCCATGTCGGAGCAGGAAATGATGTTTCCCTGCCGGTCGAAATAAAGACCGTTTGCCCGTCCGGTATTTTCCATGAAGACGGACAGTTTTTCATCGGCGACGGACCATTTGAGAATCCTGTTGTCCGGCTGGTCGGTGAAGTAGATGTTGCCGTCCCTGTCGACGGCGGGACCTTCGGTAAAGCGAAATCCGTCCGCCAGCAGCCTGACTTCGGCTTCCGGAGCTGTCTGGGCGGATGCGAACATGCCTGCCGCAAGAATCATGATTAACGTATATGCGAGTTTTGCCATTTTCTGTATGTTTCGGTTTTATTCAAAGAAGGAATATACGCTTGTGACGTTTTTTATTTCCCTGTTGAAGGGCAGACTCCAGACGACTTCGTTGTTGCGGTCGATCTCGATTACGAGCGGCTGCGACTTGTCGTCGCTGTACATGTTCGAGTTGGCGACGAGTTTGTTGCCGTTTTCATAGAGGAAGATTTCGCCGACGTAAAGCAGTGTGCCGCCCTTGATGCTGCTTGTTATGGCGACGCTGTCCTGACTGTCCTCGAAATGCTTTATTTCCTCTATCATGCCGTCATAGCCGCATGAGACGAGGTAGTTTCCGTTTTCGAGAACCTTGACCGAGAACATGTCGTGACCGGTGAAAATGCTTCTTTTGTAGTTGCCGTCGGGCGTTACGCGGAGGATTTTCCGCTTTTCGATGAGGGGAATCAGATAGACGCCGTCGTCGGTTTTTGTGACCTGGCGGAACTGGTTGTGCAGGTTGAAGATTACGGTATTGAACGGGATTTCGTTCAACTGTTTGCCGTTTTTGTCCAGTTCGACGATTCGGGCGGGCTGTCCGCAGACGCCGAGCATGTAGCTGCCGTCGCGGAGGCGCGTTGCGGAATGGATTTCCTCGTTTTCACCGGCTTTGTAGTCCCAGATTTTTTCGTGATTGCGGCCGACGAGCGCTGCGCCTTTCGAGTAGGCGTAGAGTACGTTGCCTTCGGGCGTTACTTCGATGTCGTTACATTCGTCGCCCTCTTCGAGGTCGTGCGACCATTCGGTCAGTCCCGATACCTTGTCGACGATAGCGATTCCCTGCCATCCGCTACCTGCAATGGCGATTTTTTCTTTCTTGCACGAAAAGCAGCAAAGGCATAACAGGGCTGCCGGCAATATCAATAGTTTTTGTGTCATTGTTTTGTATGATTATTAATTTCGATGCAAAAGTAACGCAAATATTTCTAATTTCATACTGTTTTGGATAAAAAAATGCTGCAAGTTTCAAAAACATGCCTTTTGCGGCGAATATGCTTCAGAAATCGTTTCTCATCCCGTCGCCCGATTTCATCAATTTAAGAAAGTCGTGTCGACATGACATGACGGAACGCAATGACGGCGACCCAACCGCGCGTGCGGTTTCTTTCCTGCAAGTTGCAGCGACCCAACCGCACGCGCGGTTTTCTTCCTGCAAGTTGCAGCGACCCAACCGCGCGTGCGGTTTCCTTCCTGCAAAGTGCAGCGACAACACCGCGCGTGCGGATGGAGAGGGTGTCTTGTCGACCGGAGCGACGAAGTCGCGTAGTGGAGACATCTCGCGTGTCGGCTGACGGGATGCCTCCACTGCGCTGCGCTCCGGTCGACATGACGGAAGGTGACGCTCCGGTCGACATGACGGAACAGGATACGTCATTGCAGAAAAAACGAAGCAACCCGGATACGGTTTCCGGATTGCTTCGAAGGTTTGCAAATGACGCAGGACATGAAGATTATCCTCCAATTGTCGATTGTCGGTTATCGGTTATTTAACGCCCGTGCGGGTATCCCACCAGAGTTGTCTGCCCCAGCCGTAGTCAACTATTCCCTGATTTGCCTTGTCATAGTTTACCGCGTTGTACAGTCTTTCGTGTTCCGGATAGGGCGAACGGAAAGG
>JAITPH010000149.1 GCA_031289515.1 Tannerella sp. | reverse complement strand
GGGCGAAAATTACTCTTTGAGCCGACGGTTTGCCTGTTACCATACATTTACCGGGCGTTTTGTCGCTTTCCAGAGGAATACAACGGATAGTTGCCTTAGTCTCGTTTTTTATCTGTTCTTCCGTTTCCGAAGTACCGTCCCAGTGGGCAAGCAGGAAACCGCCTTTTTCTATTTCTTCCTTGAACTCGTCATACGATTCGACTGTCCTTGTTACCGAGGCTCTGTAATCGTATGCTTTCTTATATATATTTGCTTGAATATCAGAAAGTAACTGATTGACGTAAATTTCGATGTTTTCTACCGGAACGGTTTCTTTTGTCAATGTGTCGCGCCGGGCAACTTCTATCGTGCCGTTTTCAATATCGCGCGCTCCCAGCGCCAGACGCACCGGAACGCCTTTCAACTCGTATTCCGCAAATTTCCATCCCGGCTTTTTATTGTCCGTATTATCATATTTTACGCTGATACCCAGAGATTTCAGCTTTGCTATTATCTCCGCCGCCTTTCCGTTTATTTGCAAAAGTTGCTCTTCGTTCTTATAAATGGGAACGATAACTACCTGATACGGAGCAAGATTTGGCGGCAGCACCAGTCCGTTATCATCGGAGTGCGTCATTATCAGAGCGCCTATCAAACGAGTCGAAACGCCCCACGAAGTCGCCCATACAAGTTCTTCCTTGTTGTCTTTGTTAATAAACTTGACGTCGAAGGCTTTAGCGAAGTTTTGCCCTAAAAAGTGCGTAGTACCTGCCTGCAAAGCCTTTCCGTCCTGCATCAGAGCTTCGATGCAATAAGTCTCGACAGCTCCGGCAAAACGTTCGTTTGCAGATTTTATGCCTTTTACGATCGGCATCGCCATGAAATGTTCCGCAAAATGGGCATATATCTCAAGTATTTTTTTTGTCTCTTCCTCTGCTTCTTCGCGCGTGGCATGAGCCGTATGCCCTTCCTGCCAGAGAAATTCGGATGTACGCAGGAAAAGGCGCGTGCGCATCTCCCAGCGAACAACATTTGCCCACTGATTGCATAGTATCGGCAAATCGCGATATGAATGAATCCAGTTCTTGTATGTATTCCAGATTATCGTTTCCGAAGTCGGGCGTATTATCAACTCTTCTTCGAGTTTGGCTGCCGGATCGACAATTACGCCGTTTCCGTCAGGGTCTTTTTTTAGACGATAATGCGTTACAACCGCACATTCTTTAGCAAATCCCTCCACATGGTCTGCTTCTTTACTTAGGAACGATTTGGGGATAAACAAAGGAAAATATGCGTTTTGATGGCCTGTTTCCTTGAACATGTCATCTAATGCGCGTTGCATTTTCTCCCATATTGCATAGCCGTAAGGCTTGATAACCATGCAGCCGCGAACTGCCGAGTTTTCGGCCATATCAGCCTTTATCACCAAATCCTGATACCATTGCGAATAGTTTTCGCTTCTCGAAGTAAGTTCTTTTAATTCTTTTGCCATATTATAATCATTAATATTGTTCTTTTTCGTTTGGAAATTCTCCGTTTTTCACGTCTTTAATATAGGATTGAACAGCCGTCGTTATCACCTCGTCGAGGTTTGCGTATCGACGAAGAAAACGTGGCGAAAACTCCTGATTGATGCCGAGCATATCGTGCATGACAAGCACTTGTCCGTCGGCATACTGCCCTGCTCCGATGCTGATAGTCGGGATTGCAAGTTCTTCGGAAATGCGTTTGGTAAGTTGTGCGGGAATCTTTTCAATCACAATACCGGAACAGCCGAGTTCTTCAAGCAAATGAGCGTCGTCGATCAATTTTTGGGCTTCGGTTTCTTCGCGCGCGCGCACCGCATACGTACCGAATTTATTTATCGACTGCGGCGTAAGCCCCAGATGTCCCATTATTGGGATACCGGCGCAAAGCACGCGCTGTATGGATTCCTTTATTTCCGCGCCGCCCTCCATTTTGATGCAGTCGGCATGAGTTTCTTTCATCACGCGGATAGCCGAACTGAGCGCTTCCTTCGAATTGCCCTGATATGTACCGAAAGGCAAGTCTACAACTACGAGGGCGCGTTTGACAGCCTTCACGACAGACTTGCCGTGATAAATCATCTGGTCGAGAGTAATTGGCAGCGTCGTAACGTTACCGGCTATGACATTAGACGCCGAATCGCCGACCAGAATAACGTCCATTCCGGCGCGGTCGATAATCTTCGCCATAGAGTATTCGTATGCCGTAAGCATAGATATTTTCTCTCCCCTTTGCTTCATCTCAATGAGACGATGCGTCGTCACTTTACGATTGTCATCAATTGTTGCTATTGACATAATTCATGTATTTTTTGTTTTTCGAGCGCACAAATGTACGGCAAGTTGCGGGTAATACAAAATAAATTTTCTACTAACATACTTGTTTTAACGTTTGCGAGTTAAATTAAGTTTAAATGAGCAGTATCTTGTATCTTAAAAGAATCGAATGATTATTCATAGGCGTTCTATCGGATAAATTTTACAATCTCGCAAGGTTCGTCATTGCCAACGGTATGAACTGCCTGAAAACTATCCGGATATTTATAGGAAATAGACCTGACATAACGATGTACGGTTGTGATGAACATGCCATTTTTTCTCGTCGGATCAACACGGAGTTGAGGAAGCAGAAGATAGTCTACCTTGTTTTCT
>JAITPH010000091.1 GCA_031289515.1 Tannerella sp. | reverse complement strand
TCCTATGCCGAATTTGACGTTTGGATAAAGTTCCTGCAACGCTTCAGCCATAAGGTGAGCGCTTGAATGCCAGAATGCGTGCTTGCCTTCATCGTCGTCCCATTTCAGTAGCCGAACGGCGGCATCGTTGTTAATGGGGCGCGAAAGGTCCCAAACTTCGTCGTTTACTTTAGCCGCCAAAACGTCCTGTGCCAATCTGGGACTAATATTTTCAGCTATTTGTATAGCTGTTGTTCCTTCGGGAAATTCTCTTACAGAGCCATCCGGAAATGTAATCTTTATCATCGTTTTAAAAAAAATATTTACGTTTTGGGCTGCAAAGGTAATAAATAATTGATAATTATTGTCAAGGTTAAAATATTTTTATTCATTTCAATGCGTTTTTTAGAATAAATCATTGTGACTACCTGTGGCTATCAACCTTAGTGTTTGCGAGTTTTCGTCCAAAGTATAAATCAGTAGCCAGTCGGGTCTTAAATGACATTCCCGACAATCTGCATATACGCCTTGTAAAGGGTGGTCTTTGTATGATGGCGCTAATGTTTCCCTGTCGGCAAGCCGAACAATCGTCTCTCTAAGCAAATCCATATTCATATTTCGCTTGATTGCCAGCTTGTAATCTTTTTTAAACTTTGTCGAAAAGATGATTTCATACATGGCTCAAGCATTGAGTTCTGCGAATAAATCATCTACATTTTTGCAGCGAAAGCCTTTTCCCGAACGCAACTCCTCAATAGCAGCACGAGTAGCTTCGTTAGGCATATCTGCCGTATCGTCGCTTATCCGGATACTTTTAACGCCTGATAGCTTCATTATTGCTTTCTTAAACGATGGCACAAGCGCTGCGTCATCAAATGTAACACTCATTGTAATCATGTTTTAAACAATTAAAAATCTGATGCAAAGATAGTAAAAATATTTCAAAATCCAACATATATACGGCTTTTTTTGTCAATTATTAGACGACATTCGCTTGATAATGCTATATGCGTTTATAATACCCAATTCGCCTGCTTTACTGAGGTCTGCTATGCCGCGTTTCGCGTCTCCCTGCGACAGACGGGCGAGACCACGGTTGAAGTATGCTTCCGCAAACTCTTCATTCCGGCGTATTGCTTCGTTATAATCAAGGATTGCCGCCTTGTAATCGCGTTGCGAACAATGGAGGTTAGCCCTGTTGAAATATGCGAAAGTAAACGACGGATCTTGCTGTATAACAGCATTATAGTCACGAATAATCATCTCGTAAGTAAAAGCCCTGCTGTCCTTTTCCGGTATAACGGAAGTTGTCTGAGTTATTTTAGTGCTGTTAGTGCCGAATTGAATACTCATAGCCTCGGCGAGTTCGTCCTGCGCCGAATGCGAAAGCTCGTATTCCATCTGTTTGTATCTGACGGCAGCGCGGTTGAAATAGGCGAGCGTGTAGGATGGATCGGCATTTATGGCTTGGTCAAAGTTACTGATAGCTTCGGCAAAATCCTGAACGAGCATGAAATCCATTCCGCGCCCGAAATAGTAGTCGGCATTTTTGGCGTCAATATCTATCTTGGCCGAATAATCGTTTATCGACGCAAAATGAGCGTTTATCTGAAACTCGTTCAGCGAGGCTTCGCGATTCGTTATCGTCAGTTTCCAGCCGAGCGCATCCTTGTTGTTGAATTGTTCTATTGTCTTGTTATACTTTACGGTTTCCTTTATATAAGCCGTTTTTTCGTAGTAAGACAAAACGAATTGAGGCTCAAGGTCTACGCGAATATTCTTGTCCTGAACGCGCCCGCGTATCTCGCTTTGATACTTGTTTCTCTGTTCATCTTCCTTGTCGTAGACGACCAAGCGGTTGAATTTGTTGATGTTCTTGTCGGATTCTTCGCGGGTATCTTTTTTGTCTTCCGTATCGGCGTCGGACTGTTCCTCTTGGGCGTCGGGCTGAGCAGCGGTCTGCATATTTTGATTGCCGTGCGTCCGTTCAAGTTCCATGGCGTACCAATAGTCTTTTTCGGCTCCGGTTATGTCATTGATGCTGCGTTTTGCGTCGGAGCGGTTATAGTAGCCGGGCAGGAAATTCGGATACTGGTTGAGTATGACGTCGTAATCCCTGATTGCAGCGTTGTATTCGCCTATCGAACTAAGTAACAGAGCGCGATTATAATATGCCATAAAGTTGTCCGGCTCTAAAGCGATTACAGCGTCGAAATCATCGACAGCCCTGTTGTTGTCGCCCACTTGAAAGCGCAGTAATCCGCGATTGAAGCGGGCAATAAGGTTTTTGTCGTTGATTGCGATTACCTGATCGTAATCCGACATTGCTCCGCGCAGATCGTTCAGATGATAGCGTATCAATCCCCTGTTTATATAGAAGCCTTCTTCTCGCGGATTCAGTTTGATAGCTTCGTTTACGTCGGCTAACGCTTCCTGCATCTTATCGGTCTGATAGAGCAATATCGCGCGGCTTCCGTAGGCAGGCGCGTAATAAGGGTCAATCTCAATGCTTTTGTCGTAGTCGGCAAGAGCCGCTATTGTATCGCCGGTTTCGAGATTCATTGCCCCTCTTGCCAGATAACCGTTTGATTCTCTGGGGTATGCTTCAATTATATCGTTGAATAGATCTTTTGCCTTTATGTAATCCTTTTTTTGCATGAAAGCTATTGCCATATTCGTCATCATCGGGCGGTCTTTCGGTCTAAATTCCATTCCCTTCAGATAGTCTTCTATTGAGCCTTCATATTTGCCCTGACTTTGTCGCGCAATGCCGCGCGCATAATACGCCTGAACCATGAAAGGGTTTTGTTGCAGCGCCAGCGTGCAGTCTTCTTCGGCTCCGCTGTAATCGTCGAGATTAAGTTTCGCTACGGCGCGATAAAAATATGGTTGAGCAAGCCATGGCTTGGCTTTTATTGCCTGATTGAAGTATTGAATCGACAAGATATAGTCTTCAAAATACAGGGCATTACGACCAATAGCAATGACGCGGTCAGTGTTAATTTGCGCTACCGAAACAAAGAAACACATTTGCATAATTATGAAAACCAGCGTTTTTTTCATCGTTTGGCGGGTTTTGTTTTGTAATCGCACGAAACAGAGCCTCTTATGAGGCCGTTGAGTTTGCCTCTATTCAACTGGCGGCGAATAGGGGAGATGTTGTCTATGAATACATGACCTTCGAGGTGTTCGTATTCATGCTGTACGATGCGGGCGGCAAATCCGGCAAGTTCTTCTTCGTGTTCAACGAAGTTTTCGTCCATGTACCTTACCCTTATCGCTGCGGCGCGTTCTACTTTCTCGTGTATTCC
>JAITPH010000276.1 GCA_031289515.1 Tannerella sp. | reverse complement strand
TTGCTTTTTGTACTGTCGAATCGCTGCAAATGCTTAAACGGGCTGTCAAAAAATATGAATTTGCTATCGAAGACATTGACGAAGCAATCATAGAAGCTCTTGTAGCCGACCGTGGCATGACGGAAGAAAAAGCCATCGACGACTATTTCGCCTCCAAAACTTACGCCCGGCTTATTGACGAAACAACCGATCTCTATCTCAAACCGTGGACAGAAATATATCAACTCCTTTTACGGGAATTGAAAAAATAGACTGACATTTTCCGTCCACCCGCTTCGCCCTCTCGGATTTTTCATAAAAACTCATAATGACGTATCCTATGTCCGTCATGTCGACCGAAGCGGAGACATCCGATTGGGCATGAAGCAGGCGGTATCGGATAGCAGATGTCTCCACTACGCTACGCTCCGGTCGACATGACCGGAGGGCGGAGACCGTCATTGCAGGGGCGATAACCGTCATCACGAGGGCAGTAACGTCATTGCTGGGGCAGTAACGTCATTGCGAGGCACGAAGCAATCCAGTACCCTATAAGTTCCGGATTGCTTCGTTCCTCGCAATGACGGCAGACTATCCTTCGTTGGAGGTAATGTTTGCGAGTTTCGTCATTATAAGAAACGAAGCAATCCATTATTATATGTACGAATACGGAAATTATATCTTATAATATTCTTCCCAGCCTGAACGTGGAGGCAAACCGGTAAGGAAGGCGTTTGCGAAAGGATTGTTCGTAACCGTCTTTGTAACAGGGTCAAACTCGATTTTCGTATTCAAGCGTTGAGCAAGGACACCGAGACAGAATACCTGACTAAGCGGGCCGGCAATCTCAAAAGGTGACCGCGTCTTTTCCTTACCCTGACAAGACAAAAGGAAATTGGCAAAGTGGTTGGAAGGCGATTTAGGCACTTCCGGCAGTTTGGATGCCAGTTCTTTAGCCTTTTCATCAGGTATGATCTCAAGCGTGCTTCCATGCGAGCCGCCCTTGAAAGTCAGATCCTTGCCATAAATTTCCTTACCCGGATTGAGCTTTTGCGGTTGCAGTTTACCGCCTGCAACGGTCGGAATATTCGGATCTACTGCAACCCTTCCGTAACCTTCGGGAACGGTCGGAATATTATCCAAGCCGTCGTACCATGTAATATCAAGCGCCGGCATGTTCTTGCGAGCGGCAAAACGGAACAGCAGCGTCGACGACATCGGATAGAAATAATCGTTATGTTCTCTGAGCCACTGAGGATTGACTTCGTAAGGCAAACCCAATTCGAGGAACTGGTGAATAGTATCGAGGATATGCGCGCCCCAATCGCCGAGCGCACCCATGCCGAGATCGTACCAGCAACGCCAGTTACCGCGATGATAGCGGTCATTGTAAGTATGATACTGATTAGCCATGTTCCATGTATCCCAATCGATACCTGCGGGCATCGGCTCTTCGGCGGGATACCTGTCAATACGCGAATCCCAATCATGCCAGCGGCGCGATGAGTTCATGTGAGCCGTAACGGCTGTAACATCCTTTATTATACCGGCTTCTTTCCATGCCTTGAACTGGAAATAGTTACCTTCCGAATGACCCTGATTACCCATCTGGGTAACGATTTTCGGGTTTTTCTTAGCCGCCTGAATCATCAGTTCGCCTTCAAGGAAAGTACGACACATGGGTTTCTCCACATATATGTGTTTGCCTTCCTTTATGGCGTGAATAACTACCGGATAATGAGCGAAATCGGGAATAGCGGCGCAAACTGCGTCAATCTTGTTGCCCATCTTGTCGAACATCTGCCTGAAATCCCTGAAACGGGGAACATCCGGGAACATCGCCATTACCTCCTGAGTATGCTTTGCGCCCATGTCGACATCGCACAATGCAACGACATTGGCCAAGCCTGTCTTTGCAAACTCCTTTATTATTTCGTTGCCACGAAATCCGATACCCACGCAAGCGAGATTCACTTTCTCGTTCGCGCCTATTATCTGTTTATAACTTGCAGCGTTAAGCCGCACTCCGCTCATTGCCAATCCTGCCGATGCAATGGTTGCTGTCTTTAAAAATCCTCTACGAGTTGTCATGATTTAGTCTATTATTATTAAAAGTTTGAATTGTATTCTGTTGCATGCGTAACGGCAAAGATATATATTTTTTTCTTTCTTTTTCTATCAAACCGGAAAATTTTCATTTATTTAAGCGATGGAACGATTCGGATATTTCTGCTTTTAGCCACTACTTTTGTGTCTCAATCATAGAATTGGGAGTTTGTATTCAAAATAAACGGACAACATGGCTTTACAATATTTAACGCAGTCCATGACTCCAACAACAATCCTGCAAAGACGAAGCAAAGACGAAGCAAAAACGAAGAATGGACGACATCGAATAGCCGGATGAAAAAAAAATATCCATTTTGTTGTGCATGTTCCGAAAAAAGCGTAACTTTGCAGCCGAAAAAAAGTAAGGTAACAAAGTTTTGTTACGGAAGAAGTATAAATATTAAATTTTAAGACAATGATTAAAGTAGGTATTAATGGATTTGGCCGCATCGGGCGTTTGGTTTTCCGGGCAGCACAAAAGAGAAATGACATTCAGGTAGTAGGAATCAACGACCTGATTGATGTACAGTACATGGCATATATGCTGAAATACGACACTATCCACGGTCGGTTCGACGGAACAGTTGACGTAAAAGACGGTAATCTCGTAGTAAACGGCAATTCGATTCGCGTATCGGCGGAAAAGAATCCCGCCGACCTGAAATGGGGCGATATCGACGCCGAATACATCGTAGAATCAACAGGTTTATTCCTGTCGAAAGAAAAAGCGCAGGGGCATATAGACGCGGGCGGTAAATACGTTGTGATGTCTGCTCCTTCAAAAGACGATACCCCGATGTTTGTTTGCGGCGTAAACTTGGACGCATACGTCAAGGGTACGCAATTCGTATCAAACGCATCCTGTACGACAAACTGTCTGGCTCCGATAGCCAAGGTATTGCACGACAAGTTCGGTATCACGGACGGTTTGATGACAACGGTGCACTCCACTACGGCAACCCAGAAGACCGTCGACGGCCCTTCTGCAAAAGACTGGAGAGGCGGACGCGCTGCATCGGGCAATATAATCCCCTCATCTACAGGCGCTGCCAAAGCAGTCGGTAAAGTTATCCCCGCACTCAACGGCAAACTGACAGGCATGTCATTGCGCGTTCCTACTTTGGACGTTTCGGTTGTCGACTTAACCGTAAACTTGGCCAAATCAGCTACTTACGATGAAATAAAGAAAGCGATGAAAGACGCTTCGGAAGGCGAGTTGAAAGGCATACTCGGATATACCGAAGACGAAGTTGTTTCGTCGGACTTCATCGGCGATCCGCGTACTTCGATATTCGATGCCAAAGCAGGTATTGCCTTGACCGACAAGTTTATCAAAGTAGTATCGTGGTACGACAACGAGTGGGGCTATTCGACCAAAGTCCTCGAATTGATAGCACACCTGAAAACAGTAAACGGTTAAACGTTTGCTTTTTCAGCCTTTTTTATCAAATAATTCTAATTTTTTTTATAAGTTTTTTTTATAAGTTTTCATGACGAGACCGCATCTTGTGAAAGATGCGGTTTTTTTTGTCCGTATTTGAAAAAAAAGACGTATATTTGCAAGATATATGCAATCTGATTATGCACTGATAACGATACTCGGACCTACCGCATGTGGGAAAACATCATTTGCGGCGGCTCTTGCGGCTCATCTCGATACGGAAATAATAAGCGCCGATTCGAGACAGGTATACAGGCGCATGAATATCGGAACAGGCAAAGACTTGGACGATTACATTGTAAACGGACGACAAGTGCCTTATCATTTGATAGATATACGCGAGCCAGGCGCTCAGTACAACGTTTTCGAATATCAGCGCGATTTCAACGAAATATATGTCAAGTTG
This sequence comes from Tannerella sp., assembly GCA_031289515.1. Classification (GTDB taxonomy): domain Bacteria; phylum Bacteroidota; class Bacteroidia; order Bacteroidales; family Tannerellaceae; genus Tannerella. Next base: position 4 of record JAITPH010000276.1, on the reverse strand, counting down.
AGAG
>JAITPH010000134.1 GCA_031289515.1 Tannerella sp. | reverse complement strand
CCAAACAAGTTTGGCAACTTTCCCGCAATGACGGATTCCGTTTGCAATGACAGCTATTCCCTATTCCCGGCTTTCAACTGTTCTGCTGAATCCATTGCACGTAGGCGAAGTCCATTCGGTGAGGAAGGGATTCGTTGAGCGGGTATACTCGGAAGCCGATTTTCAGATGTCCGAGTTCCGACGTATAGCGTTTCAGTTCAAAGTACAGTTTTGAGCCTTCCTCTTTTTTCAGTTCAAACGTGTCGGAGGAAATAAATTCAAGTTTGTGATTCTCCTGATTTTCGTGCGCGAAGACCATGTCCACTCCGAGCATGCTCTTGAGGTCTTTGCGGTCGATGACGATTTTGATGGCGTAATCGTTGCCGACAACGTTCCGGTAAGAAGATTTCGAATCGTCGTAGGTAATCGATTCGATGCGGAACGAATCCCAGTGAGCGGCGACCTCTTTCTTCCATTCGGCAATTTTGCGGGCTTCTGAATAGTTGCCTTTCGTGAGCATGTCCGAGCGCGTCGCCAGTTTGTTATAGAAACGGTCAAAATAGTCGTCCATCATGCGTTTCATCGTATAGACAGGCGCAATTTGCGTCATCGAATTTTTGATATACTGAATCCATTCCGGAGAATAGTCCCTATCGTTACGCGCAAAATAAAGAGGGATGATTTCGTCTTCGAGGAGATGATAAATCGTGGCAGCGTCCAACTGGTCCTGATACTGTTGGTAGGTGTAGGTACGTTTATCGGTCAAAGCCCAGCCAGCGCCTTCGCGGAAGCCTTCGTACCACCAGCCGTCGAGAACGGACAGGTTCAGAACGCCGTTCATTTCGGCTTTCTCGCCCGAAGTACCGGACGCTTCCAGAGGTCGGGTAGGGGTATTTATCCAGACGTCGACGCCGGAAACCAGTCGGCGAGCCAGACGCATGTCATAGTTTTCGAGAAAGATGATTTTTCCGAGAAATTCGGGACGGCGCGAAATCTCTACAATATGTTTGATAAGACCCTGTCCGCCGCCGTCGGCAGGATGCGCCTTGCCGGTATAGACGAACTGTACCGGATACTTGTCGTTATTGACGATTTTGGCGAGGCGTTCCAAGTCGGTAAACAGCAGATGCGCCCGCTTGTAAGTGGCAAAACGGCGTCCGAAACCGAACAGCAGGGCATTGGGATTGATGCGGTCGAGAATGGTTACCACCTTCGACGGATCGCCCTGATTCTTGAGCCAGTTTTCGGTATATTGCGCCTTGATGTATTCAATAAGTTTTGTTTTAAGGTTTTTGCGTATCTCCCAAATATCGGCGTCGGAAGCCAGCTGGATATTTTCCCACAGGTTTTTGTTCGACTGGTCGTTAAAGAAATTGCCGTCGAGACGTTCGTGACAGAACTTTTTCCATTCGGTAGCCATCCAGGTAGGCATGTGAACGCCGTTCGTGACGTATCCGACATGCAGTTCCTGCGGGAAATAACCCTTCCAGAGCGGCGCAAACATTTCCTGCGATACCTTGCCGTGCAGAAGGCTCACTCCGTTAGCTTCCTGACAGGTATTAAGCGCAAAGGTGCTCATGCAGAATTTCTCGTTGCCGCCCGGATTTGTCCGTCCCATATCGATAAACTCCTGCCATGTGATTCCGAGTTTTTGCGGAAAGTGACCCATGTATTTACCGAACAAAGTCTCGTCGAAATAGTCGTGACCGGCGGGAACAGGCGTATGAACGGTATAAAGCGATGAAGCGCGCACCACTTCGAGCGCTTCGTTAAATTCGAGCTTGTCGTTTTCGATAAAATCAACGAGGCGCTGTGCGTTTATCAGTGCGGCATGTCCCTCGTTGCAGTGATAGACTTGCTTTTTGATGCCGAGTTTGTTGAGCAGCAGTATTCCGCCGACGCCGAGCAGATATTCCTGTTTCATCCGGTTTTCCCAGTCGCCGCCGTAGAGCTGGTGCGTTATGGAGCGGTCCCATTCGCTGTTTTCGGGTACGTCGGTATCCATCAGATACAGTGAGATACGTCCCACGCTCACTTTCCAGATATTGGCGTAAACGGTATGGTCATTGAAAGGCACTTCGAGCATAAGAGGCGTTCCGCCGGCTGTCATAACCTGCGTTATGGGCAGGGTAGTGAAGTCCTGCGCCTCGTAATTGGCTATCTGCTGTCCTTCCATCGACAGGGATTGCGTGAAATAGCCGTACCGGTAGAGGAATCCCACGGCGGTAAGGTCTACGTTGCAATCGCTGGCTTCTTTCAGGTAATCGCCTGCAAGGATGCCCAGACCTCCGGAATAAATCTTGAGTATGTTCGTCAGACCGTACTCCATGCTGAAATAGGCTATGGAAGGGCGCGAGCGGTCGGGCTTGACATTCATGTATGATTTGAACAGCTCGTGCGCATGTATGATTTTTGACATGAGTTCCCTGTCATCGAGGATTTGTTTGAATCTTTTGTTCGACAGACGTTGCAGCAATAAAACCGGGTTTCCCTCGGTTTTTTTCCAAAGATCGGAGTCGATTTCTCCAAACAGTTTCGCTCCTTCGTGATTCCAGACCCACCACAGATTGTTGGCAATGTCGTTGAGCAAGTCTAACTGTTTCGGCAGCTTTGAAATGGAATAAACATCTTTCCAGATTTGTTCGCTTGAATTTGTTGACGGAATTTTCATTTCTATAAATTTAAATTTTAAATATTAGCTATTTTGATTCTTTTTCTTGCATTGTTGAAAGCTATGTCGAATGCAGCGTAGTAGTGCGTTATAAACTTGCTCCATTCGGCTTTGCTTGAGATATTGAAGCATCTTTGCCGGATTGCCTCTTCGTCGCCTCTGTAATTTATGAGGTCGATGAGGCAGGTGGCGGTTTTGTTGACAACGTCGAAATAGTTGTTGTCGGTACGTTTAATCACGGCTACGCCATCGCGGATGTCGCGGCCCGATACGCTATCTTTTGCCCACAATCCGAAGCCGGCAAGGTCGGTCGTAACGGTAGGAACGCCAAAAGCTATACTTTCCAACGGAGTATAGCCCCAAGGCTCGTAGTACGAATCAAAAACGGTAGCGTCCATGCCCGGAAGCAGGTCGTAGTACGATTTGTCGAATATGCCGTCGCTACAGTCCAGATAACACGGCACGAAGACGATTCGGAGCTTGTCCGCCTCCGAATTTGTGAATCCCGATGAAAGGATATAATTCATCACCTTGTCGTCTTCCATATTGTTAATCCAGTGAGTGATGAAAGGCGTCTGCATCGGCTCCACCGTTTCGCAGTCGTTGTCAATAACGTATTTGAGGTCGGCTCTTGCGCCGTGTACCCAAGCGGGGACCATGATGAATGCGACGGTATCGCGCTTCAGCCGGTTGGATTTGCGTAATTCGTTCATTGCATCGATGAAGACGTCCAATCCCTTGTTGCGATATTCGTAGCGTCCGCTCGTCATGACAAGAAAGGCGTCGGGGCTTACCTTGTGTCCGGTCAGCTTTTCGACCGTCGCAATCAGCTTCTTGCGCGCTTCGCTGCGCTTTTTTGCATATTCTTCTCCTTCGGGAACGAGACCTTTCTCGAATCCGTTCGGGGTAACAATGTCGGGCGCTTTATCGAGCAGCTGTCTGCATTCTCTCGCTGTTATCTCGCTTACGGTGGTGAAGCAGTCGACGTGCTTCGCCGTCCGGTTCTCCAAGGAATGTTTGGCTTCGACATGCAGCTCTTTCGCCATCCGGTAGCCGCTGTATTCTCTCAGGTAAGCGTACAGCGGCTTGTTGTTGCCAGCTATCGAGCGTCCTACGGTAGTGGCGTGGGTAGTAAACAGCGTGGCTATCGCGGGTACGTGCTTTTGCAGGTACAGTGCGCCCATGCAAAGCATCCATTCGTTGAACAGTGCGGCTACGTTCTTGCCGGCAAGTCCGTAAAAGCCGTAAAAACTTTCTATCGTCAATCCGACCGAATAGGCGAAGATGCACGATTCGTCATAGTCGCCGTATGATTGCGACGAATCGACGAGATACGTCTGCCACATATCGTAGTAGAAAACATCTCTTTCGTCGAAAAGCGCTTTGTAGGATACGAGCATGGCGACAGGCTCGCCCGGAACGAGCCAGCGTCCCGTTCTTACTTTTATGGCGCTTGGCAGCGTCTTCTTCCAGTCGCCGAAGAGCGATTCGTCTTCCTTGAAATCGTCGTGACCGTTGCCCAAATCGGGTCCTATAAATATAATGTTGTCGTTGAATTTATCTTTCAAGGTGCGAGCCTTGGAAGACAGGACGGTGTAGATTCCGCCTACCTTGTTGCAAACTTCCCAACTGCTTTCAAATATATAATCAGGTGTTACCATAGTGAATTTTCGTTTCATAAATTAAGGCGCAAAGATAGTCTAAGTCGAACTCATTACAAAATAAAACTGTTAATTTTTTGAAAAAATAGTTTTGCTTTACAGTATTATACTTACCTTTACACCTCGATTTTGTAGTAATTTTATGGCAAAAGCTATGACGAAATATATGATTGTGAGGATAGAACATGATTAAATCTTCGATATACAGACATGTTCTGCATTTATTGGGCTGGAAGGTGGGACCTGAAGGCGACGATGTCGTGAAATGCGTGATATGCGTTGCTCCACATACGAGTAATACGGATTTCCTGTTGGGAAAGCTGTTTTATAATGCTATCGGGCGGAAAGCCAAGTTCCTGATGAAAAAGGAATGGTTCTTTTTCCCCCTGAGCATTTTGCTGAAGAGTATGGGCGGTATTCCTGTCAATCGCGGCAGATCGTCGTCGACGACGGAGCAGCTGGCAGAAGAATTTGCGCGGCACGACTGCTTTCATCTTGCCGTTACGCCCGAAGGCACGCGCAAGAAGGCCGCCGGATGGAAGAGCGGATTTTACTATATCGCCCTCAAGGCAGGCGTTCCGATACAAACAGCATATATCGATTACGGCAAGAAAGAAATAGGAATCAATGCGACGTTTTATCCGACCGGAAATGCCGACGAAGACATACTGACCATTCGCTCGATGTACGAGAACGTAAGAGGTCGCTTTACAAAGAATTTTGAGAAATTGTAATTACAAATAAAAATGTTATGGAAAATTCAAATTTATTGCGTATCAGTATGATACAGTCCCATATAATCTGGGAGGATGTGGAGGAAAACATCTGTTACTACGGCGAACTGCTTCGCCGGGTGAAAGGCAGGACAGACTTGGCGGTGCTTCCGGAACTGTTTACGACAGGACTGTCGATGCGCACAAAAGAGCTTGCAGAGCCGAACGACGGCAAGACAATCGTTGCAATCAAGAGGTATGCAAGGACTTATAACTTTGCCATAACCGGAAGTTTCATGGCTTCCGAGGACGGCAAATATTATAACCGCGCTTTCTTTATCACGCCCGACGGACAGGAGTATTACTACGACAAGCGTCATCTGTTCAGCATGGCAGGCGAGGACAAGTGCTTTTCTCCCGGCAACAGGCGTCTGATAATAAATTATCTCGGATGGAATATCTGTCTGCTGGTATGCTATGATTTGCGCTTCCCGGCATGGAGCCGCAATATTAACAGGGAATATGACCTGCTGATATATGTGGCAAACTGGGCGGAATCGCGTAAAAAGGTATGGAAATCGCTGTTGCAGGCGCGTGCAATCGAGAATCACTGTTTCGTCTGCGGAGTAAACCGCATGGGCGTCGATGCGCGGGAATTTAACTATCACGGCGGGTCTGTGATATATTCTCCCAAGGGAAAGAAACTCTTCGCGGCGAAGGAAAAGGACGAATTGACCGTCACCGGCACTCTGTATCTGGAAGAACTCGAAAAGTTCCGCCGCAAATTTCCGGTTTGGATGGATGCCGACGAATTCAGGCTGGATGTTTAATTTAAATGTTTAAATAGTTATGAAAATAATCGGTTTGTTGTCAGCAGTCCTGCTGTGCGCCTCCGCAAGCGCACAGTCTGCGTACGATACGTTTTTTACCGGAAAGAGATTGCGGATAGATTTTGCGTTGAGCGGTAACATTGACACGCAGTCCGCCGCACTGGTACAGTTGCGCGAAGAGCCTGTATGGGGCGGCCCGCGCAAAAATCTTGTCGATCCGTTTGACTATGGCGGTTACGAGGTGAAGGCTTTCCTTAAAACCGACGGCAAACTCGTTTATTCGCGCGGCTTTAACACGCTGTTTGAGGAATGGCGCGTGACGGATCAGGCTGCGAAGGAAACGCAGGCGTGGATAAACAGCGTTGTCATGCCTTTTCCCAAGGATGCGATAACGGTCGTGCTGCTTGCGCGCAACCGCCGGACGAACGGCAAGGATACGCTGGCGTCGTTCGAGGTCGATCCTGCAAGCATCTTTATCGACAGGGGAAAACTGAAGGACAATCCGACGGTAGACATACAGACCAAAGGCGAGCCGTCGGAAAAGGTCGATTTGACGTTTGTCGCGGAAGGCTATACGGCTGCCGAAAAGGAGAAGTTTTATGCCGACGCCCGGCGTTTCACGGATTCCCTTTTCGTCACGCCTCCCTATACCGGACGGCGCGAAGACTTCAATGTCAGAGCCGTTTTCATCGAATCGCAGGAATCGGGCACCGACTTTTCCGGCAAGGGCGTATTTGTCAATACTGCCCTAAATTCGGGCTTTTATACTTTCGGCACAGACCGCTATCTGACTACTCCCGACATGAAATCCATTCGCGACGCGATATGGAACGTGCCTACCGACGCGATTTTCGTGCTTGTCAATTCAAAAGTCTACGGCGGTGGCGGCATGTATAACTTTTATGCCATCGGAACGGCTGACAATGCGCGGACCATAAACGTGTTCGTGCACGAGTTCGGGCACAGCTTCGCCGGTCTTGCCGACGAATATTACGAATCGGAGACGTCGTACAATGATTTCTACAACCTAAAATTCGAGCCGTGGGAGCCGAATATCACGACACTGGCCGATTTCGGCAGTAAATGGAAGTCGATGGTTGCAGCCGGGACGCCTGTTCCGACCCCTCCCGACGGTCAGTACAAGGACAAGGTAGGCGCTTTCGAGGGTGGCGGCTATCTTGCAAAGGGCATTTATCGACCGGCAGTTCATTGCATGATGAAAGATTTGACGCCCTTCTGTCCTGTTTGCCGGAACGCTATCCTTCGCATGATTGACTTCCTGGCGGACAGAGATTGACGGTCGTCATTGCGAGGAACGAAGCAATCCGGAAATATACAGAGCGCCGGATTGCTTCGTGCCTCGCAATGACGGATACTGCCGCAATGACGGATGCCTTTTTCGGCGTAGCGTCTTCGTTGCTAAAAGCCGGCCTCCGGCTGGCATGGCAAGGCAAGAGCCTTGCTTTTAACACGACGAAGTCCGGAGACTTCGCCGAACCCGGGGGCCGGGGGAGAGGTGGAATTTTTGAATTTTTTTTTGTTTCCGT
>JAITPH010000230.1 GCA_031289515.1 Tannerella sp. | reverse complement strand
AGGAGATATTCGACCGTTTCATACGCAATATCGTCACCGAAATGCAGCGTGAAACACTCGAAACGGATTATCCCGACTATAACATGTTGATAAAAGAGTACTACGACGGAATACTGCTGTTCGAGATAAGCAACAAGCGCGTATGGAGTCAGCCCGCGGAAGAACAGGATAATCTCGAAGCCGAATGGCTGAAAGAGTTGAACGAAAAATATCCTGTCACCATAAACAAGAAAGTGATTAAGTCGATAAAGAAATATCTTAATTAACAGATAAATATGAAGCAATGCCTCCTGTTTTTTCTGCTATGTTCCCTTTTTTTCGCCTGCGGAAATTCGGGAAATGAACAATATGCAGGAGACGTCATGGTGAAAGTCGGAGACAGGGCGCTTTCGCGCGAGGAAATAGAACGTCAGATACCCAAGGGCGTTTCTTCGATCGACAGCCTGATGTGGGCGGAAACGCTAATGAAGAAATGGATTGTCGATGCCTTGACGGACGCCGCCGCTTATAAGAATATCGGAGACGATAAGGCGGAAATCGACAAGCTGGTAAATGAATACCGCCGCTCGCTGATACGCCATCGCTATCAGGAGCGAATCGTGAAGGATAAAGTATCGGCGACGTTCAGCGAGGCCGACAAAATGGAGTATTACGAGGCAAACAAGGATCAGTTTGTCCTGAGCGATAACCTGATAAAGGGAATATTCCTGAAAGTGCCGGTTGGAGCGCCCGGTCTGGATAATGTAAGAAAATGGTATACGCAGGGTTCGGCGGAATCCGTAGAGTTGATTGAGAAATATAGCCTTCAGAACGCTATTATCTATAATTATTTTTATGATAGATGGATCAATGTTGAAGAAGTGTTGAATATTATTCCGCACGACATTTCAAACCCGACCCGGTTCTTGAAGGTAAATAATCATCTGGAGGTGTCCGACAGCTCTTTCGTGTATTTTCTGAACATGTCCGACAAGCTGCTGATTGGTAACATCGCTCCGTTTGAATACGTCGGAGCGCAGATACAAAGAATGTTGGAGAATAAACAAAGGATAGACTATTTACGGGAGTTTGGAGAAGAATTGTACCGCGATGCGGTGAAAAACGGAACTGTAAAGTTTGTCGCAGATAAATAATAAAAATGATGATAATAAAAAAACTGATAATCGGAATCATATCCGTTTGTGCCGCCGGTTTGGCTGTCGCACAGAAAAATGTTATTGACGAAGTGATATGGGTCGTAGGCGACGAGGCAATCCTGCTTTCGGACGTCGAAAGCCAGCGTTTGTACATGCAGAACATGCGTATCCGCTTTGAGGGCGATCCGTATTGTTTCATCCCCGAACAGCTCGCCGTGCAGAAGCTGTTTTTAAGTCAGGCAAAGATAGACAGTATCTATGCCGACGAGGGCAACGTCCTGCGCGCCGTAGACCGTTGGGTAAACAACGCCATAAATGAAGTCGGCTCCAAAGAAAAACTGGAAGAGTATTATGGCGGAAAAAAACTGTCTATGATAAAGGAAGAACGAAAGAAGACAGTCCGCGACCAGAATGTAGCCGAAGAGATGCAGAGAAAAATCGTCGGCGACATCAAACTCACGCCCTCCGACGTCAGAAAATATTTCAGTCAGATATCGAAAGACAGTCTGCCGATGATACCTTCGACCGTCGAAGTCGAGATTATAGCGATGGAGCCAAAGATTCCGCTCGACGATATAGACGCCATAAAAGCCAGATTAAGAGGCTTTACGGAGCAGATAAATAAAGGCGAGTATCAGTTTTCTACGCTTGCGCAACTCTATTCCGAAGATCCGGGAACGTATTTGCACGGCGGCGAAATGGGGTTTGTGTCGAAAATCGAGCTGTCGCAGGAATTTGCTAATGTAGCCTTCAATCTGAACGATCCGACCAGAGTATCGAATATTGTAGAGACCGAATACGGCTATCATATAATACAGCTGATTGAAAAACGCGGCGACCGCATCAATGTACGCCATATCCTGTTGCGCCCGAAAGTGTCGGAGCCGGAGATAGTCAAGGCAATCGGTCGCCTTGATACTCTTTACCGCGATATTAAGGACGAGAAGCTGACATTCGAAGAGGCTGCCACTTTTTTCTCGTCCGACAAGGATACGCGCAACAACAAGGGGCTGATGGTCAACAAGAATATGGAAAGCAACAATTTCAGCACTCCGAAGTTCGAGATGGAAGAATTGCCGTTGGGAATGGGCGTTATAGTCGATAAGATGGAAGTAGGCGAGATTTCAACACCGTTCAGAATGAAAAATGCCGCTCAAAAAGACATCGTCGCAATAGTAAAACTCAAATCGAGAGTGAAAGCTCATCAGGCAAACGTTTCCGACGATTATCAGGCGCTCAAGTCACTGGTCGAGGAAAGAAAAAGGAATGAAATAATCAATAACTGGATTGTCAGCAAACAAAAATCCACGTTTATCAGAATATCCGAAGGATGGAAAGAATGTGACTTCAAATACGGCGGATGGATAAAGGAATGAGCCATATAGGAACGATTAGGCTGATTGTGCTTTTGTCGGGTTTATGTCTCTCTTATTCCCATGCACAGGACAGCGTTCGGGATACGGTCAAAAAGACTACAATTTATCTTGAGCGCACGAATGTGCAGTCTTATAATAAATTTATTAACGAATATCGGACAGTCTTCACGGGCGACGTCGTTTTCCGGCACGACAGCTCGTTTATGTATTGCGACAGCGCTTATTTTTACGAAAACGAAAACTCGCTGGAAGCATTCGGAAACGTCCGCCTCGAACAGGGAGATACGCTGTTCGTCTACGGAGATTACCTTTATTACGAAGGTAAAATCGAGCTGGCAAGAATGAGGTATAACGTGCGAATGGTCAATATACAACAGGACAGTTCCGTTGTTACGCTTTATACCGACAGCCTTGACTACAACCGGCAGTCGAACATCGGCTATTACTTTGAAGGCGGTCGCATCGTAGACGCCGAAAACGTATTGGTCTCGGTTTATGGTCAGTACTCGCCGGGAACGAAAGTAGCCGTTTTCAACGATAGCGTGCATCTGACAAATCCCAATTTCGTACTGAACTCCGACACTCTGGAGTACAGCACCGATACAAAAGTGGCTACAATTCTCGGACCGTCGGTTATAGACTCCGACAGCGGCGTGATTCATTCGTCCAGAGGCTGGTATAATACGCAGGAAAATACGTCTTTGCTGCTCGACCGCTCGCTGGTTATTTCCGGAGACAAGACGCTTACAGGCGATTCGCTTGTATACCACAAAGACGCAGGCATAGGCAAAGCCTTCGGCAACATGTCTATTTGCGATACGGTACAAAAGATGATTCTGAAAGGCAATTACGGCTATTATGAAGAAAAAACGGACTATGCGTTTGCGACGGATAGCGCGTTTGCGACGGAATACTCGCAGGGCGATTCGCTGTTTCTTTATGGCGATTCGCTCGAACTCATGACCGTCGATTCGACTGCACGTATTCTTAAAGCATATATGGGCGTGCGGTTTTATCGGTCTGACATACAGGGTGTTGCCGATTCGATGCGGTTTGATACACGTGATTCCGTTTTGCGAATGTACGGAAAACCGGCCGTCTTATGGAACGAAACCCAGCAACTGTTCGGCGATTCCATTATTATATACATGGCAGACAGTGCCGTAGACCACGTGCATGTCCCGACTTCGTCGTTTGTCGTGCAACAGGTCGATACCGGCTACTATAATCAGCTTGGCGGCAACGATTTAAAGGCTTATTTCAGCGGCAGTAACATAGAAAAAATTGATATAGACGGCAATGCGGAATCGATATTTTATCCGATGGAAAGAGACAGCACAATGCTCGGACTAAACTACACTCAAAGCTCGTACCTGTCTATATGGATGAAAGAAAGCAAGCTGGATAAGCTGAAGATATGGCCCAAACCAACAGGCAAATTGATACCGATACCCGATTTGACGTCCGAAGAAAAGACATTGAAGAAGTTTGCATGGTACGATGAAATCCGGCCTGTCGACAAGCACGATATTTTTCGTTTTTATAAGAAATAATATTATGGGAATATTCGGTTTTTATAATGTACGCAAGCCTCGCCAATATGAGCATAAGCCCATTTATTTTGACCCTCGTAAAGAGGCTTTGGAAAAGCGTATTCATAAGGTGAAGATGGAAATGGGTTTGGAAGAAACTGATTATGAGCAATATAAAGAAGAAATAAGAGGCAGTTTCATCGAAGGCACAACTCATCTCAAAAAAAGCAAAAACAAGGGCGACGACATGCGCAATCGCATCTATAAAAACATGCGTCTGATACTCGTAATAGCTATCTTGTGCTTTATCTTCTGGTATCTGTTTTTGAAATAACCGGTTATGAGCGATATAATTCATTTACTTCCTGACCATATTGCAAATCAGATAGCCGCCGGCGAGGTCATTCAGCGTCCGGCGTCGGTCGTGAAAGAGCTTTTGGAGAACGCCATCGATGCTGGCGCCGTGAATATCACTGTAAATATCAAGGATGCGGGACGGACGCTCATTCAGATAATCGACGACGGCAAAGGAATGTCGGAAACGGACGCACGCATGGCTTTTGAACGCCATGCCACGTCGAAAATTTCGTCGGTCAACGATTTGTTTGCGCTCAACACGATGGGCTTTCGCGGCGAAGCTCTGGCTTCGATAGCCGCTGTCGCGCAGGTCGAACTTATCACCCGCACTAAGGACAACGAAGTCGGAACATTCCTGTCCGTCTCCGGCTCCGTCCTTGATTCGGTCGTTCCCAAGGCTTGTAACACAGGGAGTATTTTCTCGGTAAACAATATCTTTTATAATGTACCCGCGCGTAGGAAGTTTCTGAAATCGAATGATGTGGAATTTCGACATATCCTGACGGAGTTCGAGCGCGTCGTTCTTGTCAATCCCGATATCGCCTTCACCCTGAAGCACAACGAATCCGTCGTCTTCAATCTGGCCGTCTGCGGGCTGAAACAGCGTATTGTCGACGTTTTCGGCAAAGGCATGAATCAGAAACTGCTCTCTCTCGAAGCCGCTACTTCGCTTGTCGACGTGTACGGCTTTGTCGGACGGCTTGATACGGTAAAGAAACGAAACGGTCTGCAATACTTCTTTGTGAATAACAGATATATGCGGCACGGCTATTTCCATAAAGCGGTTATGCAGGCTTACGAACAGTTGATTAATACAGGCGAAACTCCCGACTATTTCATATATTTCAAAGTCGATCCCTCGACAATCGACGTAAATATTCATCCGACAAAGACGGAAATCAAGTTTGAAAACGAAAGACCTGTATGGCAGATTATCTATTCTGCTGTACGCGAGGCGCTTGCCAAATCAAATTCCGTCCCTTCCATTGATTTTGACTTGTCGGAGAAAATAGATATTCCGGTTTATAATCCGGTGATTGGCAATGAGATAAAAGCCGAAATGCCGAAAATTCATCTGAACAGTGATTATAATCCGTTCAGAGATTTTTCGGATAGACGTCCGGCGGCAGACGATTGGAAGACGTTGTACGAGGATTTTGAAAAAGAAAAAACAATCCCGACCTCGCCGCAAATAGAAGAAAATCTTTTTACGGAGGTCTCGAATCTGTGCTTTCAGTACAAAAGCCGCTATATAGTCACAACCCTGAAATCGGGACTTGTCATAATAGACCAGCGCCGCGCCCATATTCGCATATTGTATGAAAGATACCTCTCAAATATTATCCGGAAGAGTTCGGCTTCGCAAAAACTTCTGTTCCCCGAAATCGTCGAATTTACTGCTTCGGAGGCTTCGATGGTCGCTTCGTTGCTGGACGAAATAAGATATTTGGGCTTTGACCTTGCCGATTTGGGCGGTAACAGTTTTGCCATAAACGCCGTACCGTCAGATGTTTCGGGCGGCAGTACGACCGGACTTGTGAAAGATATAATAGTCGCAGCGATGGAAAGCCGTTCTACCGAAGCCGAAAAGCAATCGGAGAAAATGGCGCTGTCGCTTGCCAAAGCCACAGCCATAAATGCAGGCAAAACTTTGACCTCCGATGAGATGGATGCTATCGTAGGCTCGCTTTTTGCGCTCGAAGCCAACGGTTTAACGCCCGACGGACTGCCTGTATTGACTATTTTTACCGACGAAGAACTGATGAAAAGGCTCGAAAAAACGACGTTTCCGAAGTAAAAATAATTTTTTTTGTAAAAAAAAGTCGAAAAAAATTGTTGGTAAAAAAAAAGTGTGTATCTTTGCACCCCCGTAGAGAAGGGAAAAATGAATTTATAACAAAGAGTAAAATAGTTGAAAGATGCCTACAATTCAGCAATTAGTAAGAAAAGGAAGAGAAAAACTGGTAGTAAAGGGTAAGTCCCCGGCTTTGGATGCCTGTCCGCAGAGGCGCGGCGTTTGTGTGCGCGTTTATACGACAACACCCAAGAAGCCGAACTCTGCAATGCGCAAAGTAGCCCGCGTTCGTCTGACGAACCACAAGGAGGTAAACTCGTACATACCGGGAGAAGGACACAATCTGCAGGAACACTCGATTGTGATGGTACGCGGCGGTCGCGTTAAAGACCTGCCCGGCGTGCGCTATCATATTGTTCGCGGAACACTGGATACGGCAGGAGTTGCCAGCCGGACGCAAAGGCGGTCGAAATACGGAGCAAAACGCCCGAAGCCGGGAGTAGCTGCAAAGACAACAACCGCTAAGAAGAAGTAATTCATAGAGAGAAGATAATTTTTTAGTATTCATAAATTAATAAAGCTGTTTTTCGTTATTTGGATATTTGATTTTGAAAAGACAAAGGTTGAGTAAATAGTTCGGTGGAACTGTTGAAGACAAACAAATCAGCAACCAAGGACAAGAACATAATTTTAAACAAGATGAGAAAAGTTAAGCCAAAGAAACGCCAGATTCTACCGGATCCGGTGTACGGTGATACAAGGGTTACAAGATTTGTAAACCACTTGATGTATGACGGTAAGAAAAATGTCTCTTTCGAGATATTCTATTCCGCTTTGGATAGTGTTAAGGCTAAATTGCCTAACGAAGAAAAATCAGCGCTGGAGATATGGAAGTCGGCGCTCGAAAATATTACCCCCCAGATAGAAGTCAAGTCGCGTCGAGTAGGCGGGGCAACCTTTCAAGTTCCGACCGAAATCCGCCCGGATCGCAAGGAATCAATTTCGATGAAGAATTTAATAGCATACGCCCGTAAACGCGGCGGAAAATCAATGTCGGATAAGTTGTGCTCCGAGATTCTCGACGCATTCAACAATCAGGGCGGCGCGTTCAAACGTAAAGAAGATATGCATCGTATGGCCGAAGCTAACCGTGCATTTGCTTATTTCCGTTTTTAAAATAAATAAAAGATGAGCAAAGCTGACGAGAGATTAAAATTTACGAGAAACATCGGTATCATGGCGCACATTGATGCCGGGAAAACTACAACTTCAGAGCGTATCCTTTACTATACAGGTCTAACTCACAAGATAGGAGAGGTACACGATGGGGCTGCAACTATGGATTGGATGGAGCAGGAACAGGAACGCGGCATAACCATAACATCCGCTGCTACCACCACTTTCTGGAATTATGACGACGAAAAATATAAAATAAACCTGATTGACACGCCAGGGCATGTCGATTTTACAGTCGAAGTAGAACGCTCCTTGCGTATCCTCGATGGCGCTGTCGCCGCTTTTTGCGCGGTAGGAGGCGTTGAGCCTCAGTCTGAAACCGTTTGGCGTCAGGCAGATAAATATAATGTGCCGCGTATCGGCTATGTCAATAAAATGGACCGCTCCGGCGCAAACTTCTTTGAAGTCGTCCGTCAGGTGCACGACGTGTTAGGTTCT
>JAITPH010000145.1 GCA_031289515.1 Tannerella sp. | reverse complement strand
TCGCGTTTCGTAGCCGACCAAACGATAGGCTTGAACGTGCGCGGGATTAAATTCCACCTGCAGTTTCACGTCTTTGGCGACTGTGAAGAGCGTTCCGCCGAACTCGTTTACCAATACTTTGTTTGCTTCCTGAAGATTGTCGATATACGCATGATTGCCGTTGCCTTTTTGAGCCAGCGTTTGCATGCGGTCGTCCTTATAATTGCCCATTCCGTAGCCGAGAACCGTGAGGAAGACGCCGCTTTTGCGTTCGTTTTCGATCAGGGTTTCAAGACCTTCAACGCTCGATACGCCTACGTTGAAATCGCCGTCGGTACAAAGAATCACGCGATTGTTGCCTTCTTTTATGAAGTTGTTTTTAGCCGTTTTATAGGCGAGTTTTATGCCTTCGCCACCGGCTGTCGAGCCGCCTGCCGTAAGATTTTCGAGAGCGTCTTTGATTTTTTGCCTGTCGCTACCGGGCGTCGAGGGCAAGACCTGACCTGCCGCGCCTGCATAGACTACGATAGCAACGCGGTCTTTGTCGCGCAGATTGTTGACTAACAGTTTCAGCGACGATTTCACGAGGTCGAGCCTTTCGGGTCCGTACATTGAGCCGGAAACGTCGATAAGGAAAACGAAGTTCGAGGGAGGAAGATTCTCCGACGGTATTTCGCGAGCTTTCAGTCCGATACGCAAAAGCCTGTGTTGCTTGTTCCATGGGCATTTGCCTGTTTCGGTGACGATATTCACCGGGTCTTTGCCTTTTGGCGCCGGGATTTTGTAGTCGAAGTAGTTGATAAGCTCTTCAATCCTGATAGCTTCAGGCTCCGGTTTGACGCCCTGATTAATGATGCGTCTCATGTTGCCGTAGGAAGCGGCGTCGACGTCTGCCGAAAAAGTGGAAAGAGGCTCTTCCAACGGTGATTTAAAGCGATTTTCGGGCGCATTTGAGTATTCTTCCCTGCTTTCGGGCATATTAACCGGAGCGCGGGAGTAAGCCAAGGCGGAAACTTTTCTCATAAGAACCTTGTTTTCTACCGCCATATCGAGGGCTATTTCCTCGTCCTGTTGTATTGAGGCTTTAATATCCACTAAGGTTTTAAGCTTAGGATCTACTATTAACTCTACATTAACAGTATCACTGTTTTTTACCTTCGCCTTTTTGGTGATATAACCGGCGAGTGAAAAGACGAGCGTGTTGTTTTTCCGTGCAGTTACGGAATATTTTCCGTTGAGGTCGGTTACGGCGACTTCGCTTGTGCCGTTTACTGTTACGTTTACGCCCGTGAGAGGTCCCTGACTATCCGATACCGTGCCGGATATGTTTCTTGGTTGTCCGACAGTCTTGCATGTCGTTAATACTGATAAAATCAGCAAGATAAAATTTGTCTTCATACGATTTCTTTTTTAAATTAAACAATTTACCTTATAGATGAGATTGTCCGGGAAATTCCATAAATGCTTTCGCTTTTTTTTTCAAAAGCTTGCGCAAAAGTAGTAAAAAATCAAGTTCCGCCTGCTATCGAGAGCGAGAAAATGCTGATTTTTATTTCGGGCGCTTTTGCCAGAGCATCAATACATGCCGAAATTGTAGCTCCTGTCGTAATTACGTCGTCGATAATGAGGACATGCTTGCCGTAGAGACTTTCCGTATCGGTAAGGCGGAATATTTCTTCCACGTTTACGTGGCGGTCGTAAATCGACTTGCGGGTTTGCGTTTTTGTATGCACAATGCGTTCTACCAAGCCTTTGCTTACTTCGCATCCGTAAACGGCGGAGAAGCCCCTTGCTATAAAATCCGATTGATTGTAGCCGCGTTTCCTCTCTTTTTTTCGATGAAGGGGAATGGGAATAATCAAGTCTATGGAAGCGTAAAAGCCGTATTCTTTAAGCTCGATAGCTGCTATTTTGCCGAGATATTCGGCCAAGCGCCTGTTGCCGTAATACTTGAAGGAATGGACAAGTTTCTGCGCAGGACCTTCTTTCTCGAAAAACAGGTACGACGTCACTTCTTTAAGTTGCGGATAGCCGGCAAACAAGGCTCTTGCAGGGTTTCCCCTGTTTGTATGGAAATTGGTATTGGGCATGTTGCAAAGGCAGTCGAGGCAAAGATATTTTTCGTCGTCGATGAGCGGCTTTCGGCATAATATGCAAAGATCGGGATAAAGCAAATTTAACAGATCATTCAGGATATTGCTCATATTCAATATTTTTGAGGATTGATTTCAGTGTTTTGACGATAAGTTGCGATTCAAAGCCCCTTGAAGCTGCAAAGCGATAGAGTTTTTGAAACACATCCTGCGGCGAAGCTCCTTTGACGGCGCGTTTTTTTCTGTTCAGCAAATCGGCGAGAGCCGACAGATATTCGTCCTCGTCTATGTTTTCGACGGCTTCGCCGTAAATGTCCGGCGGAATGTTTCGTTGCTTGAGTTCGTAGCAGATTTTGATTCGTCCCCACTGGTTGAATTTGAATTTGTCGTTGACGAAACTCCTCGAAAAGCGCTTCTCGTCGATGAACTTGTCTTTCAGCAGGCTGTCGGTTATGCGTTTTACGGCGTCGGCGGGCAAATCGGCGGCTTTGATCTTGTTATGTACGTCATGCAGACAACGTTCCGACTGCGAACAGTACCTTGCCATTTCGTTCAATACTTCGGATTCTGTTTTCATTTCTTTGAATTTTTGACTGTGATAAACCTGTTTTTTCCGGACAGGTCGCGAATGATTTCCGTTTGCGAAAAGCCTTTGCCGTGCAACATTTCGACTATTATCTCATCGCATTTGGGATTTATCTCGAAAAACATCATGCCGTCCGGTTTGAGTTTCACGCGGGCGAAATCGGCTATTTTTTCGTAAAACAGCGCCGGACGCGAATCGGGGACGAACAGAGCGAGATGCGGCTCGTAATCTACTACGTTTGCTTCCATCGCGGGCTTTTCTTCTTCTTTGATATAAGGCGGATTGCTTACGATAATATCATATTTGCCGGGAATAAGCGCCAAAGCCCGCTCCGTATCAAGAATGTCGGAATGAATGAACCCGACGCGAACGCCGTTTGCCGAAGCGTTTTTTTGAGCCGTCAGCAGCGCTTCGACAGAGACATCGGTAGCCGTAACCGTCGAATTGCCAATATGTTTAGCCAGAGCGACGGCAATACAGCCGCTTCCTGTCCCGACGTCGAGAACAGTCAGACGTTCGCCGCTTTTTACCGTCGGCGAATTGATGATCATGTCTGCAAGTTCTTCCGTTTCGGGGCGGGGAATGAGGACGGAAGGATTGACTGCGAGCGGGATACTGTAAAATTCCGTTTCGCCGAGTATGTATTGCAGAGGCTCCATGGCTTTTAGCCGGTTTATGATGTTATAAATCGTTTTTTTTTCGTTTTCGGGGATTTTCTTATCTTTGCACAAAATTTGACTGTTAAGCGACAGCCTGCATACATGAGACAGTATCAGACGTATGAAACAACGGATTTCGTCCGTCGTATAAAGCGTTTTGAGAGATTCCTTAATGTATGTTTCTGTTTCTTGCATACGAGAAAATTTTTTGACTTCGCGACGTAAAGGTACGAATTATATCCGAATTATGAAATTATGATGACAGCTTTAAATGGAAAATGACGAATTATACATGAGCCGATGCCTCGAATTGGCAGCGCATGGCGAGGGTTTTGCAGCTCCGAATCCGATGGTGGGCGCGGTCGTTGTGCACGACGGTCGCATCATCGGCGAGAGCTGTCACCGACGTTTCGGCGAAGCACATGCGGAGGTCAAT
>JAITPH010000067.1 GCA_031289515.1 Tannerella sp. | reverse complement strand
ATACTCGGAGCAGGGACGACAATCGGAGTTCCCACGATTATAACCTCCTGCACCGGCGCTGCAGCAACCAAGACCTACACTCCCGAAGAGTTGGGCATGTATTCATTTGTAGATAAAGCTCCCGACGGCAAACCGATCAAGGCTGCCCTCGTAGGTTGCGGCGACCGCGGAACAGGCGCTGCCACCCAGTTTCTTGCAGCCGGCGATGACCTCCAAATCATTGCCATGGCCGATCTTTTTCCCGACCGCATGAACGGCAGTATCGAAGTCCTGAAAAAGAAGTTTAACAACGACGTGCCGGAACAGAACCGCTTTTTCGGTTTCGACGCCTACAAGAAAGTGCTCGCAATGCCTGAAATTGATGTGGTGCTGCTGGCTACGCCTACTCACTTCCGTCCCGAACAGTTCAAGGCGGCGGTTGAAGCGGGCAAACACGTATTCATGGAGAAACCCTGCGCCGTCGACGCTCCCGGTATCCGTACCGTGATTGCCGCCGCAAAAGCAGCTCAGGGCAAAGGACTGACGGTCGTTACCGGAAACCAGCGCCGCCACTCGCGCGCCTACTGGGAAGCATACGTCAAGGTTCGCAACGGCGCTATCGGCGATATTCTCTCCGGCTCGGCGCACTGGGATCAGGGCGCGTGGTGGAACAAACGTCACCGTCCGGAATGGAGCGATATGGAATACAATATTCGCAACTGGTTTAACATAAAATGGCTGAGCGGCGACCATATCCTTGATCAGGCTATACACAACATCGACGTCGTCACCTGGTTTATGGGCGTGAAACCTGTCAGCGCCGCTGGCTTCGGCGGCAGGGCGCAAAGACTTACGGGCGACATCTTCGACTTCTTCAGCGTAGACTATTACTACGAAAACAACCTGAAAATGCTCACCACCGCCCGCCAAATCGACGGCTGCGAAAGCAATATTTCCGAGCAGGTCTATGGAACAAAGGGAATGTTTACGACAAAAGACGGAATACACCTGGAAGATTATGAAGGAAACGTTATCTGGAAATATGACAAGGAAGCAAATCCGGAAAAGAATCACTACAATCAGGAACATATCCATCTCGTGGAATCCATCCGCCTCGACAAGAAAATCAATCAGGCGGAAGACCTTGCCTACTCCACTCTCGTAGCCATACTCGGTCGCGAAGCCGCATACACAGGCAAATCAATTACCTGGGATGAAATAATGGCTTCAAACCTGCGTTACGGTCCGGAGACTTACGAAATAGGCCCGTTGCCCGATTATCACGAAGGTGTGCCCCCGAAACCGGGAAAAGCGCCTGTAGATCCAAGTTGATAGCGTACCGGCAATTTACACTTGACACGGTATAATTTTAATGTAAGAGACAGTTTCTTCAATGCAGGAGACTGTCTCTTTAATGTTTTTGCTACTATGCTTGACCCCACTACGCTCCGGTCGGCATGACGACGGGATATGATGCAAGGCAAGAGCCTTGCTTCTAACACGGCGAAGGCAAGAGCCTTCGCCGAACAGAGGCGTCCCAACCAACGCGTTGGTTTTCTTCCTGCAAGTTGCAGCGACAAAACCAACGCGTTGGTTTTCTTCCTGCAAAGTGCAGCGACAAAACCAACGCGTTGGTTTCCTTCCTGCAAAGTGCAGCGACAAAACCAACGCGTTGGTTTCCTTCCTGCAAAGTGCAGCGGGAAAACCAACGCGTTGGTTTTGCATTCCGCAAGTCGCGGCGACCTGCGCGTCTGCTAACAGATGTCTCCACTGCGCTGCGCTTCGGTCGAAATGACGGTCTTCTCTTACACAGCTCGTCATTGCAAGAGGTACAAGCACGTAACACGCTACGCTTCGGTCGACATGACGGTTTTCTCTTGCCGTCATTTCCAATCCATATAAAACTTGATTTATAAAATCCCGGCATGACACCCTCTCGATGACGAAAATGTCAGCCCGGGACAGACAAGAAAAAACCTACCCGCGAAATTTCTCATTTGGCGGAGTAGGTTATCAATAAAATTTATAAATTATGAAAACTAATCTTGTAAAAGTATTTCGAGTATCTGGCATGCCGCTTTGGATACGGATGTTCCGGGTCCGTATATCGCGGCTACGCCTGCCTTGTACAAGAAATCATAATCCTGCGCCGGAATTACTCCGCCCGCTACGACTATTATGTCCGGACGTCCCAATCGCTTGAGTTCGTCTATTACGCCGGGCACTAAAGTCTTGTGACCGGCGGCAAGCGACGATACGCCGAGTACGTGTACGTCGTTCTCGATTGCCTGACGCGCTGCCTCTTCCGGCGTCTGGAACAAGGGTCCCATATCGACGTCGAAACCGCAGTCGGCATAGCCTGTCGCTACAACTTTTGCGCCCCGGTCGTGACCGTCCTGACCCATTTTAGCTATCATTATACGTGGCTGACGCCCTTCTTTCCTGGCGAATACGTCTGCAAGTTCGCAGGCTTTTTTAAAATCGCCGTCGTTCTTTGTTTCTGATGAGTACACTCCCGATATTGTTCTTATTATTGCTTTATAACGACCTGCAACTTCTTCGCAGGCATCTGAAATTTCTCCCAGTGAAGCGCGAAGTCCGGCTGCCTTGATGGCTAAATCCAACAGGTTGCCTTCTTTTGTCTTCACACATTCCGTGATTGCCGACAGCGCTTGCTGCACTGCTTCTTCGTCGCGTCCGGCTCTCAACTCTCCGAGCCGCCGTATCTGCTGCTCGCGCACTGCCGTATTGTCAATCTCAAGTATATCTATCGGCGCTTCCTTTTCAAGGCGATATTTATTTACGCCGACGATGGTCTGAACGCCCGAATCGATACGGGCCTGAGCGCGCGCGGCTGCTTCCTCGATACGCATCTTGGGCAGGCCTGTCTCGATAGCCTTCGCCATTCCTCCCATGCTCTCAATCTCCTGTATCAGCGCCCAACCTTTGCATACAAGCTCGTTTGTCAGCGTTTCCACATAATACGAGCCTGCCCACGGGTCTATCTCCTTGCAAACCTGCGTCTCTTCCTGAATGTAAATCTGCGTGTTGCGGGCAATACGTGCAGAAAAATCGGTCGGCAAGGCAATAGCTTCGTCCAGCGCATTCGTATGAAGCGACTGTGTATGTCCCAACGCCGCCGCCATCGCTTCGACGCATGTACGGCCGACATTGTTGAACGGATCCTGCTCCGTAAGCGACCAGCCCGAAGTCTGACAGTGCGTGCGCAACGCCAGCGACTTGGGATTCTTCGCTCCGAAACTCTTTACTATCTTGGCCCATAACATGCGTGCGGCGCGCATCTTTGCTATTTCCATGAAATGATTCATTCCGATAGCCCAGAAAAACGACAGGCGCGGCGCAAAAGCATCGACGTCGATACCGGCGTCGATACCGGCGCGCAGATATTCCATACCGTCGGAAAGCGTATACGCCATCTCGATATCTGCCGTAGCTCCCGCTTCCTGCATGTGATAGCCGGAAATCGAAATCGAATTGAACTTTGGCATATTCTGCGAAGTATATTCGAAAATATCGGCTATGATACGCATCGAAAATTCCGGCGGATATATGTATGTATTACGCACCATAAATTCTTTCAAAATATCATTCTGAATAGTTCCGGTCATTTCTTCGAGTTTGGCGCCCTGCTCCAGTCCGGCGTTGATGTAAAAAGCCAGAATGGGAAGAACGGCTCCGTTCATAGTCATTGAGACGGACATCTTGCTCAGCGGAATGCCGTCGAACAGCACTTTCATGTCTTCGAGCGAGCATATCGAGACGCCTGCCTTGCCGACGTCGCCCACCACGCGGGAATTGTCGGCATTATAACCGCGATGCGTCGGCAGGTCGAACGCTACCGAAAGGCCTTTCTGACCCGAAGCAAGGTTACGGCGATAAAACGCATTCGATTCTTCGGCCGTCGAGAATCCGGCATACTGGCGAATCGTCCATGGACGCATGGCAAACATGCCGCTGTAAGGACCGCGAAGATAAGGCGGAATGCCTGCGGCATAATGCAGATGCTCCATTCCTTCAAGGTCTTCTTTTGTATATACCGACTTCACCTGAATCTGTTCAGGCGTACTCCAATCGGCTTCGATGCCGTTGGATTCAAGCCATTCCGTCGCATTAACAGCGACAAAACCCGCTTTTTTAATATCTATATTTTTAAAATCCGGTTTCATTTTTTGTATTTAAAAGATTTATAATTCGTTCTGGCGTCCGATATTCAACTTATCGCTAAACATACGCAAGGTATCAAGCACATTGCTCTTTACATTGATGAAATATTCGATGCCTGCCGCCTTGAGGTCGTCCATACATTCGGGCGCGCCCGCCACGACAAACAGTTCCTTTCCTTCTACCAATTTGAATGTCTCCGGAGCATACGCGGCATATTCCTCGTCGCTCGAACAGAGAACGATTATATCGGCATTCTTCCCGCGAGCTGCCTTGACGCCTTCTTCCACGGTCTCAAAGCCCAAATTGTCAATTATCTCGTATCCCGCACAGGCAAAGAAGTTTGAAGAGAATTGAGAACGTGCAAGACGCATGGCAAGGCTTCCGATAGTCAGCATGAATACTTTCGGCGTTTTGCCGCTTTTCTCGGTCGCCAGACGCAATGTCTCAAACTCGGATGCGCCGCGCGAAAAATCCAGTTTGGCAACCGAAGGCTCTTCGTCGCAACAGGGACAGCTACAGCTATATTCAAGTTCCGATTTAATCTTGTCGCCCGCTTTTTCGGTGAAATTGGGGAATTGATTCGTTCCGAGCAGACTTAACCGGCGTGTCGCAACCATATTCCTGCGCGCTTTATTCGATTCGTTTACAGAAGTCTGTATCTCGCCTTTACCGGCTACTGCCGCAAAACCGCCTTTATCCTCGACTTCGAGGAACAGTTTCCATGCCGTCTCTGCTACCGACTGCGTCAGTACTTCTATGTAATACGAGCCGGAGCCGGGATCGACAACCTTGTCGAAATGACATTCTTCTTTCAACAACAGCTGCTGGTTTCGCGCTATTCTGTCTGAAAATTCGTCCGACGGCTTAAAAGGATAGTCGTAAGGCAAAACATTGATGGAATCAACGCCTGCAATAGCCGCCGACATCGTTTCGGTCTGCGTGCGAAGCAAATTCACATAAGCGTCGAAAACCGTCAGATTCCATGCCGATGTACGCGCGAGGACATTCATGCGGCACGAGCATTGACATGTCGGATTGTATGCCTTCACTATTTCAGCCCACAACCAGCGTGCAGCGCGGAATTTCGCTATCTCTATAAAATAATTTGAAGATATGCCGAAATTGAATTTGATGTTTTTAGCTACTGCATCGACCGGTAATCCGGCTTCGGTTAATTTGGAGATAAAATCGGCTCCCCAACCGAGTGCATAGCCCAGTTCCTGCGTTATATACGAGCCGGCGTCGTTCAGATAGTAGGCGTCGACGGCGAGAACGCGATATTCGGGCAAAGATTCGGCAGCCCGGACAACCTCAACAGCCTCGCTTACCCATTCGTCTTTCAACGGAATGCCGTATTTCAAAGGCTTTTTGAACGGATCGTAAGAAACCGAACCTTTACACTGCGTCAAATCAACGCCTTTTGATTTGTAATTCTCGGTGATTATACCGATTAATTTTGCCGCTTTACGGTTGCATACCTTGTAATTCAACTCATATTTGCCCGGACAAATGCCGTCGAGCAACGCATCTATCTCGCCGACGTCAATCAAATCGCCGTTCAGGTGAAAGCCAAGCGATGTGACGCCGCTTTCGGCGACTAATTTTTTCGCCAGCAGGTTTGCCGCTTTGCAGTCTGTTACTTCAATATCTTGGCGTACAAGCCATGAATTGCTGATTTTTGTCCCGCGTACATACGGAAATTCGCCGGGAAGCGACTTCGTTGTAGCCATTTCCTCAATGTCGTCGGCGCAATAAAAAGGATTAATGTTGAATCCTTCTCCTGTTTTCCATACTAACTTCTTCTCAAATGACGCCCCTTTAAGATCGGATGTAATCTTATCAGTCCACTCCTGTGCGGACACGGGCGGAAATTCCAAGAATAATTTTTCTTTTGCTTCTGCCATAAATTTTAAAACTTGTTTTTTTGATTTATTATAAAAACTCTATACTGTGTTTTCATTTTAATTCATACGTCCATGCTTGTTTATGTAATGGATTCAGGCGTATATTGTTCATGTACGCCGTTGCTGCATTCTCTGTCTGAAATTGCTGCGCGTATACCCGCACCCGTCCGTCTCTTATCAGGATACCGGCAGTCTTCGCGACGTCCGGACTTTTCAGCCGCCTGATGTAATTCTCCGCCTGCTTTCGCGTTTCGAAACTGCCTATCACAACGTAATACGGCTTGCCTGCTTCAGGGGTAGCCGACGTCGCTTTTACGGTATTCGTCTTTGCTTTTGCCTTTACCTCTGCTTTTGCTTCTGCTTTTGCTTCTGTCTCTGTTGATTTCGGCTTTTCCGGCTCGCTCGCGGTTTCGGCTTTTACGTTCTCTTCGGGCTTTTTATTTACCTCGGAAGACGCCTTTTCCGAAACGACCGCCTCCGCTTCCCTGATATTATTTGAAGCCGAAAAGGCTGATGAAACAAGTTCTTCGGGAGTTTTCTTGGGCATTATCTCCTGCGGCACAAAACTTGCCGAATACGACGATCGATTCACGTCGCCGACAGGCGGAGACACCAGAAAAAACAAAACGACGGCGGCTGCCGCAACGGCAACGGTACGCAGGAATGTGCGCGTTATCGGTATGCTGTATACGGCATTTTTATTGCGAGGCTCGATTTTCAGGGTAGAACTTACGGCAACAGCAGAATCAAGAACTGTTTTAGAGCCGCTCGTTATCACAAGTCTATGCGACGAAAGCGGAAGAAAATGGAAAACAGGCAATCCGTATGACGGTGTGCTGAACAATGCTCCACTCCCTGCGTCGGGCACGAAAATCAGCCGTCTATCCTCTCTGACAAAACAGCCGATTGAGCCTAACGCCAGCTCCGAATAGTCTTCGAGATATTCCCTCATGCCGAACACGTCTTTTCTGACAAGCTGCTGCGCTTTATTGAAATCTATGGAATACTCCTGCATGTACGATTCCATCAGCAGTCCGTCGTTATGCGTAAGCGTCGGATTGAAAACTATCTCCTTGCGCGCCGGAATGAACGAGTGGTCTGTTCCGGTATAGACAACAGGGACAGACTGAAGGACAAATCCCCCAAAATCAGGTATTATCACGCAATCATGCTGAAATAATAAACGCTCGATATGTTCAATAATCCTATCCATTCAATAAAATTCAGGCTATCCTCTTCAATAAAATCGGATTTATGCCGCTTTGACGTGCAAAGATAATTACAATTCCCGATATATCAGCAAATAAATAGCAATTTTTTTACATTAATATTTAAAGCGGCTCATCGCGGCGGCTTCCGAAGCGCTGTTCAAAGGCGCAAGAGTGAAGCCCCATTCATAGTTTTGGTCTGCCGGCAATGAATAGGCAGGCTCCGGTCGCGCGCCCCAACTGTTATACCCGGCAAGTCCCTGCTGCTTCAAATCGACGCAAATTTCGACATAATCGCGCGGCGAAATGTTATTTATATGCGTTTGCCGACGCATCTTGTTTTTCACGCTTTCCTCGTTTCTGCTTTTTATCATCTCCGGCGTGAAATTGTTCCATTGACGCGGCAAGTCTGCGTATTCTTCATCGTCAAAATCCTCGATTGAATTGCGTAAGGCGTTAAATTCAATCAGGTTGTCGGCGACTATCAGCAAGCCTTTACCCTTTTCCGACGTTAGCGACAGCCATCTCGTGTCGCAGTGATGACCGTTTTCCTGCGGTCTGACGTATGGGAAATACAGCTTGTCGGCTGTCGATTGATACAAGCCTACGAGCGAGCCTGCCTTGCGATCCCAATAATTTTCTTCAGGTCCGCGACCAAAATACGTCACCCTGTTCATCGCAACAGGCAAACGAAAACGCACGCCTATACGAGGCACAACCAATCTCTGAGCGTTTCTGCGATAACCGTCCGCGCCGGGCGAAAACGTCGCTGTGCGCATCGCCTCCGAAACTTCAGTCGCCGCCGCGTTTTTGCTTGATGAGGTGAATTGCAGTGAAACGTTTAATACTCCGCTTGGATATATTTTATAGTCAATGATATAAATATTCCCGGCAGGCAAAAGATACGTAACCTTGACGGCGGCATTTTCGCCGTCCATGCTGACTGCCGCGCCGGTGACGTTAAAGTTGCGGCTGCTTTGCTTCCAAATCTGCTCGCGTTCGGGCGCTCCGTTGCCATAGTCGTTATCCGTCGGGCCGCGCCAGAAGTTCGGCTGCAAACCGAAGCCGCCGTCGAAATACTCGACGCCGCCAACCTTGTAGGAAACTGCTATCCCCTTCTTTTTATCAAAAACAAACCGCAACTTGGACGATTCGACGATGATATTATCGCCTTCCTCCGCCGTCGAAAGCGTTGCACCGCTTGCCTTGTACGCCTTTTTGGAATTGTCGCCCGACAGCTTGAACTGGTCGTAAGCTATTTCAAATCCTGCCGGTATCAACAAGTCTTTTTCTTTTGTCGATACCGAAAAATTTATGTGATATTCGCCGTCTTTCGTATTTGCCATGCCGTCGAAAGGACTTACGTCTTCCGATTCGCCCGGCTTCAAATTAAGCGTCAGGACTTTCTCCTTTTCTGTTTTACCGTCCTTCGTCAGGCGACATGCAACTTTATATTTATTGTCGAGAGGAGTAAAATAAAAGCGGTTTGTGATGCGGACTTTGCCGGTTGCGGCGTCGATAAGTTCAAATCCTACGTTCTGATGCGTATATTTCACTTCTGCAAGCGCCGGATGCGGCGTGCGGTCAGGCGAAACAAGTCCGTTACACAAGAAATTGCCGTCGCTGGGCTGGTCTACTCCAAAATCGCCGCCATAAGCCCAATACGGACGACCGTTATCATCTTTTTGCAAAATTCCCTGATCTACCCAGTCCCAAATGAAACCGCCCTGAAGATTCGGATATTTGTTGATTGCCTGCCACTGATCCCAAAGATTTCCCGACGAGTTGCCCATGGCATGCGAATATTCCGACGGCGCAACCGGACGGTCGCTACCCTCCTTGCCGGTGTTTTCCAACCATTCCGCGCTCGGATACTGAGGCACATACATGTCTGTATTCCATTCCCATAAAGCGCGTTCATAATTGACCGGACGATTCATTCCGGCTTTTTCCCTGTCCTTGATATACAGATATGTACGGTAAAAATTGTATCCGTTTCCGGCTTCGTTGCCGAGCGACCAGACAGTCACCGACGGATGATTTTTATTTCGCTCGTACATATTCGCAGTGCGGTCTAAATGAGGAGCGAGCCACTCCGGATTATTGCCCAGCGTGCCGCCTTTCTTCAAATTGTAATACATTCCGTGCGATTCGATATTGGCCTCGTCATAAACGTAAATGCCGTATTCGTCGCATAATTCGTAAAAACGGCGGCTCTGCGGATAATGGCAGAGACGCACTGCATTGATATTATGCTGTTTCATCAGCTCGAAATCGCGACGCATCAGTTCTTCGGTTACGTAATGACCTGTTTTCTCGTTATGCTCGTGGATGTTCACTCCCTTGAATTTTATTGGCTGTCCGTTGAAAAGCAATACCGTGTAATTATTGCCGTTTGCCGACTTCCGGTCTATCTCCCTGATTTCGATACGGCGGAATCCTACCGTATACGGTACAACTTCGCTGACTTTGCCGTCGACCTTCACGGTCAGAAGTAAACGGTACAGATTCGGACGCTCCGCGCTCCATTTGGCTACTTCTTTAAGCGTTTTATCAAAAGAAAATTTCTGTTCCGTTCCGGCTGAAATCCAAAGTTCCTTTTCCTCTCCCGACGCAACTACTCCTTTATTATCAAGCAATTCGTATTCTACGGTCGCTTTCTTTGTCTCTTTGGAATTATTCAAGACATCCACCGCAAGGCGCAGCAAACCGTTATTATATGTGTCGTCAAGCGTCGATATTACGTTGAAGTCGGTAACCGATATTTTCGGTTGCGACCACAGATAGACGTCGCGCTCGACGCCGCTTATGCGCCAGAAATCCTGACATTCGAGGTACGAGCCTGTACTCCAACGGTATATCTTCAGGGTGACTACGTTTTTGCCTTTCTGCAAATAAGGATTTATCAGAAACTCGGCCGGATTCTTTGAATCTTCGCTGTATCCGGCTTCTTTTCCGTTGATATATACGTATAATCCGGATTTTGCGCCGCCGATATGCAGATAAACGTCGCGTCCGTCCCAAGTTTCCGGAATTTCAAATTCGCGCCTGTAAACGCCTGCGGGATTGTCTTCCGGCAAAAGCGGCGGCTGCGGGTCGCGAGGCTTAAATTCGTAGCCGTGATTGGTATAAATAGCTACTCCATATCCCTGTATTTCCCAATTTCCGGGCACGATAATGTCCTTCCACGACGAATTTACTTCTTCGACGGAAGTTATATTCGGCGGAAGGTCTTTGTATGAATCGACAAAATAGAATTTCCATGAGCCGTTAAGCGATTTGAAATAAGGACTTTGTTCAAAACTGCTGTTGAGCGCGGCACTACGGTCGGCAAAACTCATGAACTCCGTTCTGGGCTTCTCCTTATTAACCGCCACAACCTGTACATCCTGCCAGTATGGCGTCGCGTCATTGCGAACCTGCGCCCCTGCCTCAACGCCAAAGACCAAAAATAAACAACTGATAAACAATATTTTCTTCATAAAATAATTATTAAGTTATAGTATTAACGATGCAAATGTACGTGAATTATTACTAAAAACATCACGTCGGAGAAAAAAAATTAAAACTTTATTCGCAAAAGACTTGCAAAAGTCATTGAAAAGGTCTAATTTTGCAGATTCTTGCAAATAAAAGAATATGATTTCAATAGAAGGATTAACCGTCGAATTTGGCGGATTTACATTGTTGGACGGCATTTCATTCGTAATAAACAAAAAAGACCATATCGCCCTTGTCGGAAAGAATGGCGCAGGCAAATCCACGTTGATGAAAATCATTTCGGGATTGCAATCGCCGACAAGGGGAAACGTCAGTATACCAAAGGATACTACCGTCGGATACCTGCCGCAACAGATGCAACTGTCGGATACGCGGACTGTTCTGGAAGAAACCGAACTTAGCTTTGGACATATCCGCGAAACGGAAAACGAAATAAACCGTATCAATCAAGAGCTTTCGGAACGCGACGACTATGAATCCGATGAATTTCAGAAACTTATAGAGCGCGTAACATCGCTGACCGAACAGTTTCAGATGATTGGAGGCGCTAACTATCATGCCGATCTCGAACGGACGCTTATCGGATTAGGCTTCACGCGCGCCGACTTCGACCGCCATACGTCCGAATTTAGCGGCGGCTGGCGTATGCGCATCGAGCTTGCCAAACTGCTGCTCCGGCAACCTGACGTCCTCATGCTCGACGAGCCTACCAATCACCTCGATATAGAATCTATCCAATGGCTCGAAAACTTCATCGCAACACGCGCAAACGCCGTTATTCTCGTTTCTCACGACAGGGCTTTTATTAACAATACAACGCAACGAACTCTCGAAATAGAACTCGGACATATATATGACTATAAAGTCAAGTACGACGAGTATGTAGTATTGCGCAAAGAACGCCGCGAACAGCAGCTTCGCGCCTACGAGAATCAACAAAAAATGCTCGCCGATACGGAAGCCTTCATCGAACGATTCCGCTATAAGGCGTCGAAAGCCATACAGGTACAGTCGCGCGTAAAGCAATTGGGAAAAATAGAACGCATCGAGGTCGACGAAGAAGACAATGCCATGCTGCGACTGAAATTTCCGCCGTCGCCACGCTCCGGCTCGTATCCCGTAATCATCGAGAATCTCGCCAAACGGTATGGCGAACATTTAGTCTTTGCAAACGCCACTTTCACGATTAACAGGGGCGATAAAATAGCTTTCGTCGGTAAAAACGGCGAAGGCAAAACGACCCTCGTCAAATGTATAATGAACGAAATAACCGACTACGAGGGCGACCTGACTATCGGATATAACGTAAAAATCGGATATTTCGCCCAAAATCAGGCACAGTTACTGGATGAAACAAAGACCGTCTTCGAAACAATCGATTATGTGGCGCAGGGTGATGTCCGCACAAAAATCCGCGATATTCTCGGCGCTTTCATGTTCGGCGGCGAAAATTCCGACAAGAAGGTGAAAGTCCTCTCCGGAGGCGAGAAAAGCCGTCTCGCCATGATTCGGCTGCTGCTTGAACCGGTAAACCTGCTCATCCTCGACGAGCCTACAAATCATCTCGATATGCGCTCGAAAGACGTTCTGAAAAAGGCTTTGCAGGATTTCGACGGCACGGTCATCGTCGTTTCGCACGATAGGGAATTTCTCGACGGACTTGTCGATAAGGTGTACGAGTTCGGCAATAAACGGATTAGGGAGCATCTCGGAGGTATTTACGATTTCCTCGAACATAAAAAGATAGAAAGCCTCCGTGAACTCGAACGTAAATCTCCGTCGGAATCCGTTCAAAACGATTCCACCGGAAATATTTCGGCACAAAAATCATACGAAGAGCAAAAAGAACAGGCGCGGCGTCTGCGCAAACTCGAAAAAGCCGTCGAAGAGGCAGAACAAACGATTTCAACGTTGGAATCGGAAATATCGGCGTTGGAATCGCGCATGGCAACGCCCGAAGGCGCTGCCGATGCAGCCCTTTATTCGAAATATGAAACTTTAAAACGTAAATTGTCCGATTCGATGGATAAATGGACAAAAGCAACAGAAGCGCTTGAATGCGCTGATTAATAACAATATAATAAATAATATAAAATGAGAAAAAATTTAAGTTCACAGATTTCACTTACGCGCATTTCGGAAAAATACTATAAACCGGAAAACGCCTTTGAATACAGCGTTCTAACACGTTTTGAGAAAATTCCCACTCATATCTACGCTACAATGGACGAAGGATCGCTTGAATTGGCCAACGAAATAGCCAATGCCATACGAGAAGGACAAAAAGCCAATAAAAAGATTGTGCTGGTCTTGCCCGGAGGCCGTTCCCCGCATCCTGTCTTCCATCACCTCATCAATATTCATAAAAAGGAACAGCTTAGTTTCAAAAACGTAGTCGTTTTCCTGCTTTATGAGTTTTATCCTCTGACAAATTCTACAAACAGCAATCTGCATCAGTTGCGCGAAGCGTTCCTGAATCATGTCGATATTCCCGAAAAAAACATCTTCTACCCCGATGGATTCATGAATAAAAACGACATCTATGATTTTTGCCGGAAATATGAAGAAAAAATCAGAGACTTTGACGGTATCGACTTTATGATTCTCGGCATCGGACTTGCCGGAAATATCGGACTGAACAGCGCCGGCTCTTCGATGAATTCGCGCACGCATCTTGTTTTGATGGACAATACTTCGCGCAAGGAATCGGCGCAGTCGTTCAGCTCTTTCGAGAACGTTCCCGACGGCGTTATCACAATGGGGCTGGGTACAATGATGGAAGCGAAAAAAGTTGTCCTTATATCTTGGGGCGAAAGCAAAGCGGGCATCGTCGGAAAAACCGTCGAAGGTCCGGCTACCGACGCCCTGCCCTCTACTTGCCTGCAACATCATGCTAATGCTAAGGTAATTATCGACTTGTCTTCGGCTTACAACCTTACCCGAATCAGTCATCCGTGGCTGGTGACAAACTGCGAATGGGACAATAAACTTATCAGGCGCGCTATCGTTTGGCTGTGCCAGCGAACGAATAAACCGATTCTGAAACTGACAAACAAGGATTACAGCGAAAACGGTCTCGGCGAATTATTAGCCATTTACGGCTCGGCTTATGATGTCAATATCAAGATATTTAATGATATACAGCATACAATCACCGGCTGGCCCGGCGGTAAACCTAATGCCGACGATTCAAACCGCCCGGAAAGGGCTGTACCTTATCCGAAAAAGATAATCGTTTTCAGTCCGCACCCCGACGACGACGTTATTTCGATGGGCGGCACGTTTCGCCGACTTTGCGACCAGCATCATGAAGTGCACGTCGCCTATCAGACGTCCGGAAATATCGCCGTCGGCGACGAGGAAGTGATACGCTATTGCGAATATCTGCGCGACGTCAGCGACAGGTATTCCAGTAAAGACAACAAACTCAAATCGAAAGCCGAAGAAATCATTAAATATCTGCGCTACGAGAAGAAGGAAGACGGCAATCCGGAACATCCCGACGTACTGTTTATGAAAGGTACTATCCGACGCGAAGAAGCCCGCCATGCAAGCCGCTATTCCGGTCTGAAAGACGAAAACATCCATTTTCTCGACCTTCCTTTCTACGAAACCGGTCTGGTCAGGAAAAAACCTTTGGACGACGCTGATATGGAAATAGTAAAAAAACTGCTGCTAAATATCAAACCCGACGAGATGTTTGTAGCAGGCGATCTGGCTGACCCGCACGGCACGCATAAAGTATGCCTCGACGCGATATTGGCGGCTATCGACGAACTGAAAGAGCAGCAATGGATGAAGAATTGCCGCGTATGGATGTACCGCGGCGCATGGGCCGAATGGGAAATGGACCATATCGAAATGGCTGTGCCTATCAGTCCCGAAGAACTGCGGCACAAACGTAACGCTATCCTCAAACACCAGTCGCAGGCTGAAAGCGCGCCTTTTCTGGGCGACGACGAACGCCTCTTCTGGCAACGCGCCGAAGACCGCAACCGCGCAACGGCTGAGATGTATAAGCAACTCGGACTTGCTTCCTAC
Organism: Tannerella sp.; assembly: GCA_031289515.1. Lineage (GTDB taxonomy): Bacteria > Bacteroidota > Bacteroidia > Bacteroidales > Tannerellaceae > Tannerella. Next base: position 1,726 of record JAITPH010000067.1, on the reverse strand, counting down.
GAGGCTATTGAGGCGTTTGTAAAGTATATTCCAATAAAGTAGAATGATAAAACTGATTAAGGACTGGATGCTTCCTGTCGCAATGATTACAGGTGCGCTGACTTATAAATGGGTCAGCCTCCTGTCTTTTTTGACTCCTTACCTCATCTTCACAATGCTGCTCCTTACTTTTTGCAAGATTTCGCTAAGGGAAATAAAATTTCATCCTGCTCATATTTGGCTGCTTCTGATTCAATTAATCGGGAGTATCGGCTTATATCTTTTGTTAAATCCTTTCAATCCGGTTGTGGCGCAGGGGGCGATGCTTTGCCTGCTCGTGCCTACCGCGACTGCCGCGCCTGTCATAACCGGAATGTTGGGAGGAAACGTCGGCTTCCTTACGGCTTACTTGCTTTTTTGTAACATAGCGGTTGCCATCGCCGCGCCTGTTTATTTCACGCTGACAGGCGTTCACGAAGAGATGTCTTTCTTTCAATCTATCTTTTATATTTGCCGGAAAGTCTTCCCTTTGCTTATCTTGCCTTTATTTATTGCCGCAGCGTTCAAAAAGTGGTCGCCGAAAGCGCATAAAGCCTTGTTGAGCATACCGAAACTGACGTTTTATATCTGGATATCCGCCTTAGTCATAGTAACCGGCAATACGGTCAATTTCATGCTTAACCGGGACAGTTCGGAATATACCGATGAATGGGGATTGTTGATAGCATCGTTAATACTCTGTTGTCTGCAATTTTTCGTTGGAAGGCGCATCGGCAGACACTATGGCGATGCCGTCTCGTCGGGTCAGGGACTTGGACAGAAAAATACCATCCTTGCAATATGGATGTCGCAAACATACCTGCATCCGCTGACCGCAATAGCGCCCGCCGGTTACATTCTGTGGCAGAACATAATCAATTCGTATCAACTTTATCGAAAAAACAAAATTAAAAAATAATGTTATGAATATAGAAGAATTAAGAGAGCTGTGTATGAACGTGAAAGGCGCCGAAGAATGTATGCCTTTCGACGAAGATACGATGGTTTACAAAGTGATGGGCAAGATGTTTGCCTATTTCCCGCTAACGCCTAAAAACGGCGATTTCTGTGTAAACATGAAATGCGACCCCGAAAAAACGCTCGAACTGCGCGACCGCTATAATGGCATAGTCAAAGCTATCCATGTCGGCGACAGCTTGATGTGGAACACAATATACATCCAAAGCGACGTCCCCGACAAACTAATAAAAGACCTGATAACCCACTCGGTATCGGAAGTAATAAAAAAACTCCCCAAAATCAGGCAAAAAGAATACCGGGAACTGTGATTTTTAATGCCAATTGTTCATAAATGTAATCTCTCAATCTCACGCTCAATTTCATTAATTACCCCTTTATTTGCAATCTCTCCGTTAAGACTAAAGACGACAAAAACCTTTCCGCCAAATTTCTCTTCAAAGTCGGCAAAACTCGCTTTCATACGCTCTGTTGCCGAATAGTTTCCGAAATTTGCTTTTGCCGTAACAGGTTTTATCTGAATGCCGAATGCTTTGTCGCCGACTTTTGCAACATAATCAATGTCGCCAGCATGGTCGAGTTTGGGGTCGCTTTCTTCAAACACGATGTTGGTAAAGATTTTGGCTAATCCGTCATTGTCTACGGACTTTTCACGAATAAATCCGTCATACGTTCTGTTGATTGTCAAATTGAAAATGTAGTCAATACAATCATCCACCGTTAATTGGCT
>JAITPH010000118.1 GCA_031289515.1 Tannerella sp. | reverse complement strand
AAATGCTATCAGGTCGCTGTAGTCTGTTTCGCCCACCTTTCCGCGTATATCGGAGAACTCCGAGCCGCGTCCCGAACTGCCTGTCGGATTGGTGAAGAATACTGCATAACCCTGATTCGCCCAATACTGCATTTCATGGAAGAAAATCGTGCCGTAGGCTGTTTTAGGCCCTCCATGAATGTCGAGTATGGCGGGATATTTCCGTCCCTTTTCATAATCGGCCGGAGGGAGGACATATCCGTTCAACTCTTTGCCGGTTTTGCCGGTAAACTTTATTTCAATAGGTTTTACGATGTTGTATTCATCGAAAACAGGCTTGTTGATGGCGGTCAGCGGCGAAGCGTTACCTTTCTTGTCGATAAGATAAATTTCGGATCCCTGCTGTTCATCAAGAGCTATGGCGAGAAAACCATCCTTATAAGGCAGATATTCCTGAATGGAAATACGCCCTTTCGACAAATGGGTTATTCCGGCGTCTTTCCATGCCAGATGAATGAGCGGCGCATAATCAATGTCGGTTGTGATGAAGCGGATTCCCTTATCGTCGAAAGTGATTTCCGACCTGCCTGCGCCTCCCACGTCGGAGCCGACGCTGTTGCCGATGGCATAAAACGCGCCATCGTAAATCTGCGTCAGTTTGCCGTTGCGGATATTCAGCCGGTAGATGCCGGAATTTTCGATTCGGTCGCGCTCAAGGCTGCGGTTGACGGTCAATATGATTTCGTCGTTGTTCAGAAATGTAATATTGCCGTACGATGCTCTGTCGAACAGATTCCATTCCTTTTTTTCGAGCGATACGGCGTCGAGCGATACCAAAAGGCTGCCTTCGGGCTGTTTGCCGTACCATGCCGGTTTCAGCGTATATAGGAGCGTTTTCTTGTCGGGACTTAATTTGAGTCCGGAAACCGATGCAAGCGTGTCGGACAGCAGTCGGCTTTTGCCTTTGTCGTAGAAATAAAAATGGCTGCGTCGCCCGCTGACGTCGCCCCTGCCATTCGACCAGAAGGGCAGTTCCTCGTATATGTGATAATTTTTGCTTGTGTCCGAATTGTGGTTGTAAGACGAAGTATAAAAAAATACATCCTTGTCAATCCATTCGATTTGAGAGGCTTGAAAAGGCAGGCGCAACCATTCGTCGGCTTCGCCGTAACCGTAACTCAATTTTACGAAAACAGTCTGTTGCCCGGCGTTTTCGGCGCTTTTATCGTCACGGACGTTTTCTCTTTTTGTTTCCCTGAAAATTATTCCATTGTCCTGAAAAAAATAATCGGAAACATCTTTCGCTATCCTGACAGGTTTGTTGTCTATCAATTGATAGAGAGCGGACGAATAACTGTTCTTTTCCCTGTCAGCCTGACTGACGGTGAAAAAAATCCTGTCGTCCCATACTTTCAGATTGGAAATGCGTTTCACTTGAGTGAAAAAATCGCTTTCAACCGGTTTCTTGGCGGCAGCCTGAGCTGCCGCCGTTAAAACCGTCACTGTAAAAAAAATGATAACCAAAATCTTTTTGCCCATAACCATCCATGTATTTAAAATTACGTATATTCTAATCTTTATATAATCCGTGCGGTTGCGGATGAATACGGTAAGCATCGGGATTTTCGCGCACGATGCGTCCATTGATTTTCTGTTCGCTTATGAACAGGTTGTAAATCGGGCAAACTGCTTCCACCGCGTCGCGCAGGGCTACAATATCGTCGTAACTGTGAGGCGAACGGTAATGCACGGTGTAATGAATTTCGTAAGGCCAGAGGGGTACATTCTCAAATCCGGGGCGACCTGCGCGCGGGTCATAAATGGCTTCGGCGCTGACCGACAGCGTGTCGAGAACTACCTGACGCGAAGCTGCCTGAATCTCGGTAATATGGGTAATGCAACTTGTCAGCGCACCCAATTGATGTTCCAAAGAACTTGGACCAAGATCGTTACCTGCGAATAACGGCAGGTTGTCGTGAATAAAGTTGAAATGGCGGATATGCACCTTTCGTGCTCCCGAAGCGGGGTCGAGTTCCACGTGCAGACGGTCTAACTGCGGCTCGCGTGCATTGCCGGGCAGCAGATCGGTAGCGTCGGGACGCGCTCTTGTGCTGTCGCGACGCACTCTTGTGGTGTCGGGACGACTTCCCCTTGCAAGCAGGGCGGCGCGTTTGTACTTGAGGTATTCGCGTAAACCGGGCTGATACGGCGGCTCGAAAGTCAGGTCTTCAGGCGTTTGCACGTAGTCGATGTCGCCATTTACAGTCTGTTTGACGGATGCGATGTTGAAAGCGGGCGAATTTTGCTCCGCCAGAAGGCGCAATTCTTCCAACTGTTCGTCGGTAGCGGGCGACTTGACGTAAATCGTGTAAAACAGGTTGTGCGGATGAACGATTCGCTGCGTAGGCGGAACAGAGTCGCGGAGACTGGTAATCGACACGCCGAGCGAGTCAATCCGTACACCTTTGAGGGCAGCCTGACTGAGATAGGCGTCTGCCAAATCGCTTGCAATGGCGGTAAGCGACGATTCGGGCGAGCCGGGTCCGAGGCTGTAGCCTGCAAACGCATAGTCGCTGTCGCTGATAATTTGATGATGGCGCAGGCGAATACGACGCACGCCGGCGCGCTGTTCGGCAGTCGTGCGAACTTCCAAGCGGATGGGTTGAATCCGGTCGGTAGGAGTTTTGGCAAGCCTTTCGAGCGCTGCCAGACGGCGTTTCTGAAAATCAGGGAGCACAGGCTCTGAGCCGTTCGCCGAGTAGCTGCACGAAAATGTTACCGCAGCCGATACTAATACTAAGCCTGTAACAACGAGGCTGGATAATAAAGAAATTCTTTTCATAACCTTTTAATTTTTAATTTGTTATTTTCTAATAGTTAAAATTGTATCTATTAATTTATTCTCAGATTCAAATTGATTCCATAAATTATTTTACTCTTACTGCTTCCGTACCAAATCCACCGGAACCATTGGCATCTCGAAGATTGTCCTAATGCAGTAGTTCCTATACATAATAACAGGACTATCGTTTGAAAATAATTTATTGTTTTCATCTTATATATGTATTTATTTATATGTTCTTTTATCTTCCCAAATCAACTTTTCGTCTGTACGTTTTTCGAAAAAATCAGTACATTTGTCATCCCCTTTTCCGGTTAATCCACCATCGGGACTGCATACCGAATTACAATTTTCATCTACAAGTATGCTTGGAATATCGCAACAGCGTGAAGGTATATAATATACTATTTGTCCATTATAACGATATTGCCAAATTTTTGCAGGTGGATTCCATACATCCTCTGATTTTATTCTTTGTATCATATCTTCAATACAAGTTGGTATATTGCTTTCTTCCTTTTGGCAAGCAATCAATCCTGCCAAAAGCATTAAAAATAGTTACGTATTTTAATATTTTTATGTTCATATTTTTTTGCCTAATTCGTTGATACAGCAATAATAGGGAAGAGTATATATCCGGTTTCGTTAAACCATCTCCCACTCGTTAGAAAAACGAGTGGGAGTGGAGAAACATTTAAACTTATTTATCCGTATATCCCGGTTCGTAACTCCGATACGGATTTTCCGAGACCGTACTTCCGGCGAAACCGTAGTTTTGCCACATCCTTTCGGGATCGATGTCGCGTTCCGACTTGGGAATGGGGAACCGGTAATAGTGCGGCTTAACGTTTTGTTTGCCAAATTCGGCGCTGATATAGCCATTGTTTACGGCTTCATTCAGCGTTTTTAAATATATGCGCCAGCGTACCAGATCCGTCCAGCGGTTTTGTTCGTAAGTGAGTTCAAATACTCGCTCCTGCTGAATCCGAGCCTTAAACTGATCGTAATTCAGTCCTGTCGGCAGGTCGGCGATTTCCGAAGCGCCGCTCGGCGGTTGGCGGAAAGCGCGCCGACGTACCTGATTGATCGCCTCGTAGGCTTCGGCGTTGGGCGCGCCGTCGCGTTCGTTGATGGCTTCGGCTTTCAACAGCAATACTTCGGCATAGCGAATGACGGTGCGATTGACGTCAATTGTGGTTGCCGTCGTAGTTATATGGGTTGTGTCGATATATTTGCGGTAGCGTGCAAATTCATAGACAAACACCGAATCTTTGTTGATACGGTAATCTTTCAGATAGGTGCCTCTTTTGCGCTGGTCGCGGTCGTCGAAATCGTCAATCCATTTGTTGACTATCGTTGAAACTATTATTTTCTTAATGATGTTGGGGTCATTGGGGTCTCTTTGGAAATTGGTTGTAGGATAAACGTGTGGAAACAGACTGTTGGACAAGCCGCCGTAGAAGGAACAGTGAACAAGATGGTTGCCGCCGCTTGTTGCCGACGCCTGTCCCGTTTTGTGCTGCACGGAAAAAATGTCTTCCTTGCCGTTGCGGTTGTTGATGTCCCAGTTTGCAAGGAAGTTTTCTTCGAGCGAATAACCTGTAACGAGGTTGGCATAGCGCACCGATTCGTTGTAGCGTTCTTTCCTTGTTGCGGCGTCGGCGTTGTCGTCAACCTGCCCCCAGACAAGATAAACTTTCGACAGATAAGCCAGCGCTGCGCCTTTCGATGCGCGTCCCTTGTCCGAACTTGCATAATCGGTATATGCAGGCAAAGCGTCGGCGGCATCTTTCAAATCTGTAACAATCTGAGCGTAGACATCGTTTATCGCTGTTCGCGGCACTTTGTCGCCATCAATATTATGCAGCACCAGCGGCGTTTCGCCCCAGAGTTGCACGAGATAGAAATAGGAGTATGCGCGAAGGAATTTTGCTTCTCCCACAAGCCGCGTTTTCAGGGCAGGCGTAATGATTCCCGAAGGACTTATCTTGTCCACCACGTCGTTGGCGCGGGTTATAGTGTTGAAGAGACCGTTCCAGACGGAAGCGACATAACTGTTGTTAGGCTCCCATTCCATAACGCCCAGCAGAGCGCCGCCGCTGTTCGGATTTTCGGCGTTGATTTCCAGTTCGGAAGTCAGGTCGATAGTGTATCCCAAAGCCGTGCTGATACCGACATTAGGCTGATATACGGCATTTACGACCGCAACGGCGTCGTCGTCGGACAATGGGAAATTACTGTCGGATATTTGGCCGATAGGCACAACATCCAGATCGCTGCAAGAAAACAAGGTTGCAGATATTACTATTGATAAAATATATTTTTTCATCTTATTTTAATTTTAAACTTTTGACTTATAACTTTTGACTTTAGTAAGAAAGATTTACCCCAACCGATACGCTTTTTGCAAGCGGATAAGAAGTTCCGCCGCCCGTTTCGGGGTCAAAGCCGGTAAATTTGGTGAATGTGAGCAGATTCTGACCTGCGATAAAAACGCGGAATTTTGCCGAAGGCGCAGCCGCAATTTTGACAGGCAGATTATAATTCAGCGTTACGTTTTTCAGACGCAGGTAAGCGCCGTCTTCCAGATAATGGCTTGTGGAGTATGTAGCGGCGGAAGTTCGCGCTTTAGGAACGTCGGTCGACGGATTCGATTCCGTCCACCGGTCGTTCAAGGCGGCAAGACCGTTATAGGAGAAACTCGGCGTTGAAAGCGTTTGGCGCAGGGAGTTGTAAATCTTTCTCCCGCTTACCCCCTGAAAGGTGGCAAAGAGGCTAAAATCCCTGTACGAAAGTGTTGTCGAGAAACCGTAAGTAATATCCGGATTGCTCGTACCGAGGATAACGCGGTCGTTGGTTTCGTCCACCACATTGTCGCCGTTTTGATTGACGAATTTCTCGTCTCCCGCTTCGACAGTGGTTTTCCACGAAGGTCCTGCAATTTTGGAAACATCATCGCCCTTTTGAACGATACCGTCGTAAACAATCAGGTATTGTACTCCGAGCGGATGTCCGACAAAGATTGAACTGCCGATGTTTTCCTGTCCTTCGGCAAGTTTAAGCACCTTGTTGATGTTTTTGGCGATATTTGCCGAAACAGTCCATTTCAGTTTGCGGCGGTCGATAATCGAGCCGTTTATTTCCAGTTCAACGCCCTTGTTGCTGATGTTTCCGATATTGCGCAGCACCGAGCCGAAACCTGTGCCGATAGAAGTCGGAGTGCTGAGCAACAGATCCGACGTCTTTTTGTAGTAAGCGTCGGCCGTAATATTGAGCCTGTAATTGAATAGGCTCGCATCGACGCCGACATTGTAGGCGGCAGTTTGTTCCCATTTCAAATCGGGGTTTTCGGGTCTGGTGCGGATATAGCCTACGGACAACTGCTTGTTGAAAGAATAGGGGCTGGTCGCTCCGTAAGTGGCTTCATACTGATAGTTGCCTATTTCCTGATTGCCGACCGTTCCCAGACTTGCGCGCAGTTTGAGTTCGTTGAGATTCCGCTTTCCTTTCAGTAACGATTCGTCGCTGATGTTCCACGAAACGCCGACGGAGGGAAAGTAACCCCAGCGATGGTCGGGAGCGAAGCGCGAAGAGCCGTCGGCGCGAAGGGTAGCGGTCAGGTTGTACTTTTCCCTGAATGTATAGTTTATTCTGCCGATAAAGGAATTGAGTATTGCCTCCGAGCCGCTCGAAGATGCAGCTTCGCGGGAGTTGCCGCTTTGCAAACTGTGCCAGAGTATCTGGTCGTTGGCGAAGTTTGCCGACGAGGCTATTGCCTCTTCCGCCAGCGTGGTCTGGGTGGTAAAACCCGCCAGTGCGTCGACGTAATGTTCATTGCTTAACCGTGTAGTATAGTTGAGCGTGTATTCATACTGCCAGACGTCGGTGCGGCGGTTGCCCGCGCTTGCATAGCCGTTTGGCGTGAAGCCGCCTGCGGTATACGACGGAGCGTAATAATTCGCCGTAGCATTGCTGATGTTCGTTCCTGCCGCCACTTTCAACACAAGCGACGGAATGATGGCATAGCGGACGGCAAAATTGACAAGCAAGGTATTTGCATGGTTTTGCGCCGTCGTATTAATCAAATTGGAAACGGCATTCGTCGTCCTGTCCCCATCGCGCAAGTCGCCGATTTCATACTGGTTGGCATAGTTGAAACTGCCGTCCGCGTTGTAAATCGGAGTAGCCGGCGAAGTGCGGATAGCGTCCTCAAAAGGATTGGCTCTGTAAGCATAAGTCGGATATCCGTTCAAACCGTTTTGATTCAGTTTACTTGCATTCAGATTGAGCGAAACGGTGAGGTTTTTCAAGACGTCGCGTTCCAGATTCAGCCTGCCTGTGTAGCGTTTGAAGTCGGTGTTGAGAAGGATGCCGTTCTGGTCGGTATAGTTTCCCGAAATGAGGTCGCGGGTCTTCTCGTCGCCGCCGCTGAACGAAATCTGGTGATTCTGGTTGCTCGCTGTGCGAAGCACTGCATTTTGCCAGTCGTAACCCTCGCCGAACGCTGCAATTTCGGCATCCGACAAACTCTTTAACGGTCCGCCGATTTCCCTGTTCAGAGCCGCCCATTCGCTTGCATTCAGCAAATCGAGCGTCTTTGTAGCCTGCTGCCAGCCGACCGTGTACTGATATTCAATCTTGTCTTTCCCTTTCTGGCCGGTTTTGGTGGTGATGATAATCACGCCGTTGGAGCCGCGCGAGCCGTAAATGGCCGTTGCCGACACGTCTTTCAGAATCTGAATGTTTTCGATGTCGTTGGGATTGATTGCAGCCAGAGGATTCAGGCTTGCCGAAACCTGACTTACTCCCGCGTTCGTCGAGCCGCTGCCGTAGAGAATCACGCCGTCGACCACGAAGAGCGGCTCGTTGCCTGCATTGATGGAGTTGCCGCCACGGATACGCGCCGAGAATGTCGAGCCGGGCTGTCCGCCTTGCGTGATATTTACTCCGGCAGCCGCGCCGCCGAGCAGATTGTCGATCGAAACGACCGGCAACGCAAGCGTCTCTTTAGATATGGACGTAACAGCGCCGGTCAATTCCTTGCGTTTCTGTTTGCCGTATCCCACGACGACGACTTCGTCCAAAAAGTTAGTGTTTTCGCCGAGCCGGACAATGATCGGCTCTTTAAATTCGTAAATGTCGATTTCCTGCGTTCTGTAGCCTATGCAGCCGATAATAACTGTTGCCGGAAGCGATTTGACGATGAGAGAGAAATTGCCGTCCACATCGCTGACGGCGCCTGTTTTCGAGCCTGCGAGTGATATGTTGGCTCCAATGACCGGTTCCTGTGTCTGTTCATCAAGAACCCTTCCGTTTACTTTCACTTCGTCTGCCTGTGCAAAACAAAAAAACGGAAAAAGAATTGCTGTTAATAAAAAATGTACTACCTTTGCCATGATTTTTACTTGTTTTAAATCAAGCGTCCTCCAATCCAATTTGCAGAGCGGTGCGGAGGGCGCTTTTTGTTATTAATTATGTGATTTATTTATCTGCCAGAAACTTTGTTTCCAGCGCTGATATTTGCTTTTGCTGTCGGGCGAGCGTTTTTGCGTCCAGCCGGAGAAAACCGAACGGATGAATATAATCCTGCCCTTCCGAAAGCGCCCATTCCAGAAACCGAAGCGTTGCGGAATTTACTTTTTCCGGCAATATGAAAGCAAGTTCTTCTACCGGTATCAGGTCTATATCCTTATTCTCAAGAAGCGTAATCGTTTCATCCAGATTTTGTGCGTTCAGGACTTCGGCATATTCTTTCTTTACATCCAATGGAAGCAGGGAGATACCGTCGCTCAACTGTCGCGATTCGATATTGAAGACATAATTCAGACGGTTGAAACTGATACCCTTGACATCCTTTTTTACGGCAAGGTTCAGATAAATGTCGTCGCCTGCAATCTTTTTGCCTTTCAGACTGCCTGTTTCATACCCGAAATGTCCTGCAAACGAATGTGACACGGAATATGGGTCATTACCCGAATAAACCGTAACGTCATACTGTTTCTTTTTGTCCGGCTCGCCGTCTCCGGCAAGGAAGTCTTTTTCAAAAAACAGTTCTTTAAGCCGTTTTTCATTCAGTTTTTTCTTCATCAGTTCATCCGGCAGCGTGTTGTCTTTTCCTGCAATCGGCAAAATAGCGTATTTTCCGAACAGGATGACGGTCGTCTGCGTCTGTAAAGAGTCGTCTTGCCGATTTCCCGACTGTACAATCTCGATTGAATGTTCGCGGGCGTCCTTGCCGGCAACGGACAGCAATACGTCCGGATGTTCCCTCGCATACTCGGCGATCCATTTATTCAACAGTGCGTCCACAAACCTGACGCCTTTAATGGAAACAACTTCCTGCGGTTGCGGTGCAGGATCGACGTATGCGCCCGGTATCTGCGCATACACGGAACTACTGATAGCAATCAGTAAGACCAAACTTGATTTTTTTACCTTCAGATTCATAACTATATGTTTTAAATTTTCTGCAAAGGTAGGGAGATTTGGAAATCGCTGCAATACCCTGTTTGTGGTATATTTTGTTTGACCTTGAAATGATTGAACCCGTAAACGCTCTGACAGTGAAAGATAGGTTGCCGTCATTGCGAAAAAGTTACTAAACCTGTTTAGTAAAAAGGAAGAATGGCGGAATGGTGTCATGTCGACCGTAGCGGAGACATCTGTTTGTCGACTAACAGATGTCTCCGCCACACTCCTTTGTCGCTTCGGTCGACATGACGGGATAGGAGTCATATAAGGAACGAAGCAATCCGGAAATATACAAGGCATCTGGATTGCTTCGTTCCTTATAATGATGAAAACTTACAGATTCTTGGTTATTAGGCTATTTTGACGGGCGCATATCCACTCTTTCTTGCCAAACAGTGAAGTCGGGCTTCTTCTTTTATCTTCTGTTTTTTTTCTTTCTTCCTCACAAAACGATTCATCATATTCGAGCTTCTTTTGATTAATGTGTACAGCAGGACTGCCAAATGTCGGGCAACGCATTTGTTGGCTGTCCCGGGCCTTTGCGGATTTAAGTCTTGCGATATAACCGTCCAAGCCGTCCCTTGTCGTTATGAAGAGAACGGGCGGCCTGCGTGGCCGGACCGGTCGTCTTCCGGTGATCGTGTCCTTGAGCTTGCTGTTGGATATGTTCGGACGGGGTGCCGGACAGAGCCACGGGGTAAACGCTTCCGCATTTCTCCACTTGCTCGTGTCCATGCCCGTAACACTCTTGCGAAATAAATCTACCGAATGATACTGATGTATCCAGACGCTGTCTTTACCGTCCGTCTTGACGTCGGGCTTTTTGTACAGCGATGGATTGATCACTGTTACTTTTATCTTTGCCTCTTCCAGCTTCGCCCGTAACTAGACGATATACGCCAAAGTCGTCTTGTGGAAAGGCGGGTGGATACGGACAGTCAGGTCGGTCGACGCCGTATTCCACTTGCCGTCGCTGTTCGAGCCTTTCAGCCGGAAAACATATTTGCCCGGAGGAATATTCGAGAACGTAACGCTGTGTTCGCCTGTTAGTTGTGTTCATTCGGTCTCTAAGCCTTCGAGGATGCAGGCGTACTCGTTTTTGTCGGGCGCGGTGTAGCTGAGCGCGGCAAAATCGATGCTGAACGATGACTGGTTATGCTTGAGATGTACTTCTTTAAGCGTATTGACCGACTTTTTTGACCGGGAGCTGTTAAACAGACGGAAACCTGTAATCACAACCGGCGGAATATAATCGTTTTCGGTAAAAGTAACCGGGTCGAAGGAAATAAAGCCGTTGAGACAGCCGAAAAACAACTTGCCGTCAGGCGCTTTGTAACCGGATTGAAAATGTCTGTTGCGCAACTAAACAGACAAGCTCAAAAAAAAGTGATTGAATATTTGCATATATTATTGATATTTAGTAACTTTGTGCGATTTTAAGAACAAATTATATGCAGG
>JAITPH010000023.1 GCA_031289515.1 Tannerella sp. | reverse complement strand
CTTTTATATGTTTGATGGACGGCTAAAAGTCCATCACTGCAGTTTTTTTTATCAGCATAATAATCCACAGAAAATGAAAAAACGTATCGTATTTATCTGTTTGGCGCTGATTATAATCGGATGCAAAGAGCAACGCCCCGCCGTAATCGAGCGACCTGCGTTTGAATCATGGAGCAGTACCTCCGTTGAAGTCGAAAAGATTGAACTTAACGACACTGCTACTGTAATGCGTTTTCGCGCATATTTTCCCGCCGGTAACTGGATACGGATATCCGGCGAAAGCTATCTTCGCGAAAGCGGTACAGATAATAGATGGATGATTTCCGGCTCCGAAGGCATTGGTTTGGACGAGGAATTTTACATGCCCGAATCCGGCGAAGCTACGTTCAGCCTGATATTTCCGTCTCTGCCGCCGAATATAACCAAGATCGATTTCACCGAAGGCGATTGCGACGGTTGTTTCATAATTAACGGCATTCGCCTTTTGCCGGGCGAGAAAGTCGATATTGCTTCCTTACCTGCGGAAACAGCCGCAGATGCGTTGCCGCCGCTCGTTTTCAGCGACCAACCGGCTACTTTGAGCGGACAGTTCTACGGCTACGTGAAAGGGACTGAGAAGGAGGTAAGCGTTTACTTGACAAATGTATTGACCGACGAAAGCCAAACGATAAAACTGTCCGTTGCCGACGACGGTACGTTCGGCGGCGAAGTGAATACCGGTTTTCCGGGTATCGTTCAGACGTCATTGGGTAACGTATTCCTCACTCCGGGCAAGGAAACAAAGATATTTGTCGATAAAAACAAACAAGCGCGCTTCCAAGCCCATCTCCGCACGGATAAACAACCCGGCGATTCGGCGTATACAAGCATCGCAGGCAGTCCGCTGACTTTTTCGGAAACCGAAAATATTTTTTTAATCGGCCGTGAGATACTTTCCGGACTGACTGTAACAAAAGACTTGAAACCGGCTGATTACAAAGCGCTTCTTATTGACTATATGAATAATAAACTTGACGAAATCGGCAAATCCGACCTGTCGCCGAATGCACAGCAACTCTCCGAAATCGCCGTCCGCTCCCGGATAATGGAACTGTTGATGAACTATCAGGGCATGATCAGGTCTGCTTTCATAAGAGAAAACAATATCAGGTCTCAAAAGGAATACGATACATTTAACCCTGTTTTCGAGAATCCAGACAGTGACTATTACGATTTTATCGGCGATTTCATCAGTCCTTCCACGATATATGTTAATTTTAAAGGCAGTTTGGATGCGGTTTTGAACAGCCGTTATTTCGGCAACGAGTTTGATAAAAGCAAGTCGCCGGACGAAAACTACGCCACGTTCAAAGCGAAAGCCGATGTTTTGCTTGGAGCAGACAATGCAGTATTTTACGATATTGTCAAAGCCGGTTATTACGCAAATCAATTGAATGACATGAAGTTCTATACGGATGCCGAAAAGAATGAACTCAAGAGCGCTTTCGCCTCGACGAATCCGGCTTATGCAAATGCGTTGATTGCAGAAAGCGACGAACTTCAAAAAACGGTCAAAGACTTAAATAACAGCAAGGATATTGTAATGAACGACATTCCGGATGTGCCTGACGACAAGTTGCTCGACGCTATTGTCGAAAAATATCGCGGCAAGGTTGTATTGGTAGATTTCTGGGCTACATGGTGCGGACCGTGCATGAGCGCAATGGAATCCATAAAGCCGCTGAAAGAGGAAATGAAAGATAAAGTCGTTTTCGTTTATCTGACCGGCGAGACGTCGCCTCTCGGCGCTTGGAATAAAGCGATACCGGCTATTCACGGCGAACATTACCGCGTAAGCGCCAAGCAATGGAGTTATCTGTGTAATAAATATGATGTTCCGGGCATTCCGGCATATATGATTTTTGACAAAAAAGGAAAGAATATCCTTCATAAAATAGGCTTCCCCGGAAACGACGCGCTGAAAGAAGCGATAGAGAAAGGATAACGCCAATAAAAAAGCATGTCGGAAATAGAAATAAAAAACATTTACAAATCATTTAAAGACGTTCATGCCGTGCAGGGAATATCATTTACCATCCCTGCCGGCATGTTCGTTGCTTTGCTTGGACCTAACGGAGCAGGCAAAACAACAATGGTAGAAATGATGGAAGGGTTGCGCAAACCGGACAGCGGAACGATTCTCCTGCACGGCAAGACATGGCAGAAAGACGAACGCGAACTGCGCAAAATCATCGGATTATCGTTGCAGGAAACACGTTTCGCCGAGAAACTGACTGTCAGCGAGACATTGCGCCTCTTTGCAAGTTTCTACGAATTGGGCGAATATCGCGTGAACGAAGTCATCGCCCTGACAGGCTTGGAAAGTAAACAGAAATCCCTGACAGGCACGCTTTCGGGCGGTCAGAAACAACGTCTGGCGCTTGCTGTGGCGCTTCTTAACAAACCGCAGATTCTCTTTCTCGACGAACCTACAACCGGACTTGACCCTCATTCGCGTCTCGACCTCTGGAACATCCTGAAAACGCTCAAGGACGAAGGCAAGACAACGCTCATCCTGACAACGCATTACATGGAAGAAGCCGAATTGCTGTGCGACCGTATAATCATCGTCGATGAGGGTAAAATTCTGTGCGAAGGCGACCTTGCTACCCTGCTCCAAAACGGCGATGCCCGCAATCTCGACGAATTGTTCATTAAACTGACCGGCAAACGACTGACCGAAGGCGCCGTAATAATCCCGACATAGTTATGAAATTATTAGCAAACAATCAGTTATACAGACTTTGCATCGCTCATTTTCTCGAAACAGTCCGCGAGCCGGATGTGCTCTTCTGGGGCATGGTTTTTCCGATAATAATTTCTATCGGATTGGGTTTGGCTTTCATGCAAACGACGGAATCGAAGTTCAAGGTGATGGTGGTCGGACAAAACAATACTTCGATGGATTCGCTGCTGCTTATCCATGCTCAAAAAGGTAAGAACGACAATCAGACGGTGTGGAAAATTGAAGACAAAACGCTGGGTAACACTATATTTACTTTTGAACACGGCGATTGGGAATCGTCCATAATAGCACTGAAACGAGGCGAGGCTGACGTCATTGTCGGCGATACATCGGGTCATGCCGTATTTCATTTCGACCCGCATAACTCGCAGGCGCAATTGGCTTATACCAAGTTATCGGCATTGCTCAAATCGCCTGTTCCGGAAATAGAAACCGAACGGACGGAGGTTTCGCCGCTGACGCTGAAAGGCGTGCGTTACGTCGACTTCCTTGTGCCGGGCTTGATAGCTTTCGGTATCATGTCGGATATTTTGTGGGGCATCAGTTATACGATTATCGAACGGCGTTCGCAAAAACTGCTGCGACGCATGGTGGCGACGCCGATGCGCAAATCCAACCTGCTAATTTCCATGATGTTCGTCCGTATACTGATGAATCTTATTGACGCGGCTATCATTATCCTTGCGATGTGGCTTATTTTCGACGTCACGATACAGGGAAGCGTCGGGGCGCTGTCGCTGCTTTTCCTTGCCGGAAACATTGCTTTCACCGGTATAGCCGTACTGATTTCGAGCCGCACGTCGAAGACGGAAGTCGGTAATGGATGGATAAATGCCGTTCAGATGCCGATGCTCATTTTGTCGGGCGTCTTTTTCAGTTACCATAACTTTCCCGAATGGAGTATGGGCGTCATCAAACTCCTGCCCCTGACGGCGCTTACCGACGGTTTCCGCAGCATCTTCAACGAAGGCGCAGGCTGGATAGAGATACTCGCACCCTCAACCATCCTCTCATTAGTAGGCATAATCTGCTTCGCCGCTGGAATGAAGATTTTTAAATGGTACTGATATGCAATCCATTGTGTCTGTCATTGCGAGGAAATTGCTAAACAAGTTTGGCAAAAAGGAAGAATGACGAAAGAAACGGTTGCGCCTGTCGTCTGCACTTGTCGTCATTGCGAGGAACGAAGCAATCCAGCGCTCTGCCGTCTGCACTTGCCGTCTGCGCTTGTCGTCATTGCGAGGAACGAAGCAATCCAGCGCTCTATCGTCATCCTATGTTTGCAGTCGGAAATAAAATATTATATTTGCAGTGAAAAAAGATAAGGAGATAGAAATAAAAAAAGTAATAATAACAATAAACAGAAGAAAGGGAAGGAACAGGAC
>JAITPH010000021.1 GCA_031289515.1 Tannerella sp. | reverse complement strand
CTTTTGTTTCGCGCGTGGAAAAGTCGTGTAAAAGGACGCGACTGGTACGATTTTGAGTGGTATGTCCGGAATAATATTACACTTGATTTCAAACATTTACAACAACGAACAGCGCAAATTAATTCCATTCCGGAAAAAGATTTCGCGCCGGATTTTTTCAAACAACTTTTAAGAGAGAAAATCAAAAAAACGAACATTGGTTTGGTGAAAAAAGATGTAAGTCCATTTCTGAAAAATCCTGCCGAAATGGAAATTTGGAGTACCGAATACTTTTTGCAATTGGTGGACAGGATAAATTTTGTCTGAATAAAATGGGAAAACAAATAATTTGTGATTTAGGGGCAAATTCATGTGGAAATCCACGAATATTTGTGTGTCATTATAAAAGAATAGAAGTATATCCGTCATTGTCATACGACAAAAGGCAGAATCCTTCGTTAAACAGAGTTACATTGAATTATTAATTAAAGAATTTATGAAAACAAAGTATTATTTATTGCTTATTCTCTTTTTGGGCGCGGTAAGTTGCCGTAGCAAAACAGAAGCGCCAGTTCCGTCCACAACTCCGGGCAAATACCAATTGGAGCAAATCAAACGGAAATATGGCATGTTTATTCATTTCGGAGTCAATACATTTCATAATGAGGAATGGACTGATGGCTCCAAACCTGCGGCATCGTATAAACCGACTGCCGTTGATGCACGCCAATGGGTGGAAACAGCCAAAAACGCCGGGATGAAATACATTATTCTGGTGACTAAACATCATGACGGTTTCTGCCTGTGGAACAGCAAATATACCGAATATGACGCGGCTAATTCCGGAAATACGGCCAATGTAGTAGAAGCGGTCGCCAAAGAATGTAAAGCGCAGGGAATCGCGCTGGGTTTGTATTATTCCCTATGGGATCGCAAACAAAATCCCGATGTGGATAATGTTGCATCGGATTCGGCATATAATAAATATATGATCAATCAACTAAATGAGTTGATAGACATTACCGGAAAACATACCCCAATCGTCGAATTATGGTTGGATGGCAGTTGGACGAAACCGGCTGCCCGCTGGCCACTCTCCGATATTTACAAAACCGTAAAATACAGGGAGCCGCAATGCCAGATAAGTTCCAACTGGACAATAGGCTATGATGATAAATCAGGAGGAAGTATATATCCGAAAGATCAAAAAGAACTCGATCCGATACACTATTTTCCAAGTGATTTTCGCTTGGGCGATCCGTATCTTCCGGCAAATCCCGACCCGAAACTGTTTACCCACGACGGTCAAACTTATTATATGCCGTGGGAATCTACGGTTTGCATGAGCGGCAAATGGTTTTACCATACCGAAGACTCTGTTTACAAATCGTTAGACGAATTGGCGGAACTGTATAAAATTGCCACGGCGCAGGATAATATCCTGATTCTTAACTGTCCGCCTAATCGCGAAGGGAGAATGAGAGATAAAGATGTTGAATTGCTTATTGCGTTACGAAAAAGATTGGAATCTGATTTATCGAACGGATTGCCACCGGACTAAGGCATGAATTTTCTGAAATAAAAGGATTTTTTGGCGTTTTTTATTAGCGAAAGTTTTGTCATTCGGAAATAAATGACTATATTTGCTGTCGAAAAATCAAAGAACAACAGATGAAGACCAGAGACGAATACATACGTATGTTACAGCAGTTTAAGCAGCAGTTCGGCGCCGAGTACGGCATCGAGCGCATTGGCATTTTCGGTTCTGTGGCGCGTGGCGAGCAAACCGAGAGCAGCGACCTTGATATCTATTACGAAGGCAAATCGCTTGGTTTGAAATCTTTAACAGGTCTTCCGTGCGAGTTGGAGCAATTTTTTGGCATGCATGTTGATGTAGTTCGCAAGCACAGCAACCTCCGCCCAACCTTTGTCAAACGCATAATGAGAGACATAGTCTATGTATGACCGCACGCTGATACTTTTGATTTTTCCTGTCTTTCCGTTTTAAATACCAAGTATCATACTTATTAAATACCCGCATATTAGAGAGAGTATGATGTAGTCTTTAATAGACTCGGTTTTCTCAGGTCTGAAAATCATATCCAGAAAATATATTCCAATGAAAAAGAATATTGGAGTACATGCCAAAAATATATTTAATAATGTTCCCTTCTTTATAATATTTTATTTTTTGTTAGCCAGATAATCGGAAATCAAATATACTGCTTTTGTTATTTCGGTCAATTTATCCAAATCTACGCGGTCGACTTCATCGTCGGGCGTGTGATAATCCGGATGCAAGCCGGTGAAAAACCACAATATCGGCACGTCGCGCAACGAAAAGGCGAGATAGTCGCTTCCGCGCGATTTATGGGCAATGACGGCAGGCTTGGCGACGATGTTCAGGCTGTTTTTCCGAATATCCTGCTGCACCTGTTCGCCGACGCTCGTAAACGCTTCGGTATATAAAAGGTGGAATTGCGTGTCGGTTGCCGTATTTTCCGCCGTTGCTTCCGGTATTTTGAACTCCGGATAAAGAACAGGCATCAATCCGTCGCGGCTTATCATGTCGAGGTTGATATATGCCGCGATGGTAGCCGTATTGCCGAAGTTTTCCACAAAATATTCCGACCCCAGATAATTGACTTCTTCACCGTCCCAGAATCCGAATACAATGCTGCGCAACGGCTTCTTGCCGTCTGCCGCGAAACCTTTGGCCACCTGCAACAGGGCAGCGACGCTCGACGCATTATCGTCGGCTCCGTTATAGACCTGATCGCCGACGAGCAGTTCATCGACGCCCACGTGGTCGTAGTGGGCGCCGATAACTATATACTCATTCTTTCGTTCGCCTTCGATATAGCCGATGACGTTTTGCAAGCTCAACTTGCGGTAAGCCGACAACTGTTTATATTTTGCAATGGAATCGGGATTAACCTGAAAGTCCTTGCTCCTTTCCCGAACAGGACTGTATGCCTCGAACGGCTGAAAATAGGATTCGTAAAACGGCTTTACGCCCAATTCTTTCAATACGGCTTTGATATACTCCGCCGCCACACGTCCTCCCCGCTTTCCCGCTTCACGACCCTCAAGCGCGTCACAGGCAAGGAAAGACAAATGGGCTTCGACGGTTTGCTTGTTGACCACGTCCAACGGTTTTTGGGCGGCTGCATTGTGCGCCGCATAAACCGTGATTGCCGATATTATAAATACTTTTAGTTTCATATTCTTAGTTGTTTGTCGCTATTGTTTTACGATTTGTTTGTTGTACGATATAAATATACGTCATTTGGCGATTGCGTTTGATAAGGCATGTGCAAAATGATAAATATTTCTTCCGATGTACCATATTGCTGCTATTTATCGCCAAAATATAATATATTATTGGTATATGCTCAATATCACTTGCGAATCGCAGCAGGCGTTGAAACATGTTCATATAAATATTGAATTTCCGCATCCGTCCAGCCGTCGCTGTTTTCCGGTCCGCCTTCATAACCCGCCTTCGCGTAGTCCGGCTCGGCTTCGGTTGAGCCTGAATAGCCCCAGTTTTGCCATAATTTGCCGTTGAGGTCGCGTTGCGATTCCGGAACAGGAAACCGGTAATGAATAGCCGACACGTTGGTATTCTTGTTTGAAGTCGAAACCCGCTTGACGGTTTTTATCAGCACTTTCCAGCGAACAAGGTCATACCAGCGCACCTGTTCGTAAGTCAGTTCAAACAGGCGTTCGCGGCGCAAAGCCTGTTGGAAACCGCGATAATCGAGGTTTTTCAATTCAATCTCATCCGCAGTAACGGTAGCCGTTCCGTTGTCAAATTCGCCAACCCTGAAAGCGCGGCGACGAACTTTGTTTATGGCTTCGTAAGCGTCCGCGTCAGGTTGTTTGAAACGTTCGTTGATAGCCTCCGCTTTCACCAGAAGCACCTCTGCATAACGCAAGATGGAAGCGCTCAGTTCGCGGTTTTTGGAACTCGTCGCCGGAGCCGTCAAATCGACATATTTCGCGTAGCGCGGCAGCGTATAAACCGTAGTTTCGCCATTGTCGGGATTGACCGCATGAGTCAGAAAAGTAGCAAGTTTCCGTTGGTCACGGTCGTCGAAACGGTCGAAGAACGTGCGGTCGCTCACGAGCACATGCGGCGTCTGTTCGTCGCTGAAACCTGTCGAAAACGCGCAATGGGTAAGGTGATTGCCGCCATCGCCGAAACTCTCCTGCGAGACCACGTAATTGGCGGAAAACAACATCTCTTTACCGTAGCGATTATCTTTTTCCCAGTTTCCGTGAAAAGTTTCTTCCAGTGAAAAACCTGTAACTCTATTGGCATTTTCGATGGCGCCATCGTATTTTTCGTTCGGATTATCGACGCCGTCGGTTTGCGCCCAGACCAGATAAACCTTAGCCAGCAAGCCGTAGGCGCTTTGTTGTGAAACACGTCCCTTGTCGTTCGTTCCGTAAGCGTCGGTAGTCGGATAATCCGACAGGTCGCTAATCGCATTTTTCAAATCTTTCACGATAAATTCATACACCTGATGACGGCCGTTGCGTTCTGCGTCTATTCCCGCATTAAAACTCGATTCTTCGATTAACGGAATATCTCCGAACATCTGTACAATCGAAAAATAATAGAAAGCGCGCAAAAAGGAAGCTTCTCCGCGCACGCGGCGGCGGATGTCGTCCGATACGGTCGTTTGCGGATTGTTAAGTTTGTCGATAAGCGTCGTGGCGTTACCGATGCCGTAGTAATTGTCGCCCCAAGCCCAATAAGTATGCTGGTTTAAAGCATTGAATTGAAAAGCCGACAACTCCGCGCCCGATCCTTCGGGCATGGACGTACCGTTCTGCGAAACATCAGACCCCAAATCGATGCACCATGCCAAAACTACACTCTGGGATTCCACTAATGCGGCGTACACGCCGTTGACGGCAAGAATGGCGTCGTTGTCCGAGCGGTAAAATTTCTCTATGTCGATGCCGTTAACAGGCTCAAGGTCTAATTCGTTGCACGAAGCCAACAAGACCGGTAAAATCAGAAAAGCAAATATTTTTTTCATAAAATCTTATTTTAATAGTTTAAAAAGTAATACTCAAACCGGTGAGGAAAGTTTTTGCACGCGGATATACGCCGTTGTCAACGCCTATTTCGAGGTCGCTGAAGCCGTTGCGCGAGCCTTCGGGGTCGTAGCCGGTGTAGTTTGTCAGTACAAACAGGTTTTGCGCCGAGGCAAATATTCTGGCGGACGGCGCTAACCGCGAGTTTGACAGACGAAACGTGTAGCCGAGCGAAATATCCTTGAGGCGCAAATAGGAAGCGTCTTCAATATAGCGGCTGTCGATGGTCGTATAGGGAACGGGAATAGCTCGCGGGATAGTGGTCTGCGTGTTCGTCGGCGTCCAGCGGTCGGCAAGAACAGCCGAGCCGTTGTAGCTGCGCGACGGCGTTTCCAGCGTATTGCGGAAGGCGTTGTACAGCTTGTTTCCGTAACTGCCTTGAAAAGATACCGAGAAGTCGAAATCGCGGTAGTTCAGGCGGGTTGCAAAGCCGTAGGTAAAATCAGGCTGCGCATCGCCAAGCACTACGCGGTCGTTATTGTCGATCGAATTGGGATCGCCGCCGCGGTCTGCAAATTTGGCGTCGCCGGCATGTACCGCCTTGTCGCCGGTCACCCATGTGGGAACAGGCGTCGTCGATTCCTCGCCCGGCTGCACAATGCCGTCGAACACATATCCGTAGAATGTTCCGAGCGGCAAGCCTACGTCCACAATCGCAGAGCCGGAGACAAATCCCGACGTTCCGAGTTTCTCAATCCTGTTTTTGTTTGCGGCGATATTGGCAAGGACATTCCATTGCAAATCCTTTTTATCGACAAGAAAGGCATTCACGCTGAACTCAACGCCCCTGTTGCTGATGTTTCCGATATTCGTCATTTTCGTGCGCAAGCCGGACGACCTTTCCACAGGCAGATTGACGAGCAGGTCGGAAGTCAGCTTGTAGTAAGCGTCGATGACGAAGTTCAAGCGGTCGTTCAGAAAGCTGAAATCAAGACCGCCGTTATATTGCGTGGTAGATTCCCATCGCAGGTCGTCGTTTCCGTAGTTTGTCGCCGTATAACCCACCACGATTTGGTCTCCGAAAGAGTAATTGCGCGGCGTATAAAGCCGTGAATAGAGATAGTCCCCGATTTCCTGATTACCCACCTTTCCCGCGCTGGCACGCAGTTTCAGTTGCGAGAGCAGTTCTTTTGTTCCTTCAAAAAACGGCTCCCTGTCTATGTTCCACGAAACGCCGACAGATGGAAAATAACCCCACCGGTGTCCTTTGGCAAAGCGCGACGAGCCGTCGGCGCGAAAAGAAGCCGTAAGATTGTATCGTTCCAGCAGTGAATAATTCACCCTGCCCAGAAAAGAGTTCAGATTGGATATTGCGCCGCCGGAGGTAGGCGTATCGCGATTGGCGCCGCTTTGCAGGCTGTGATATGTTTGCGATTCGTTCTGAAAGCCGCTTGCTCCTGCGGTTGAATATTCGATTTCGGAATGTTCGGTCGTATATCCGGCGAGCGCTTCAACCGAGTGAATATCGGCAAACAGATTCTTGTAGTTGAGCGTAAATTCCAGCAAGTTCGTGTTGTAGTCCTTGTTTCCGACGCCTGCATATCCGCTAACCAGCAATCCTTGCGCCGATGTGGCGGGAGCGAAGAAATTCTGCGTTGCATGGTTGAGATTCACGCCCGCATTGATTTTAGCGACTAATTGCGGAATAATCGTATATTGTGCGTAGGCATTTCCGAGAATGGAGAGGTTTCGCGTTTCCACAGTCGATTTCAACAAGTCCGAAACCGGGTTGGGCGTTCTGTCGCCGATGCGGTAGTCGGTTGTTTCAAAAGGGTTGGCATAATTGAAGCCGTCGTCGGAATTTTCGTTGTGGATAGGAACGAGAGGCGATACGCGGATAGCATAATTATATGTATTGGAGCCGCCCTGGTTTGTCAGACCTTCCAAAGTGGTATGTCCTATCGTGATGTTCGCTCCCACGTTCAAGTTTTTGTACAGGTCTTTATCCAGATTGATTCTGCCGATGTAGCGGCTCAAGCCGGTATTTCGGACGATGCCGGTTTCGTCGTTGTAACTAAGGGACAGTAAATAGCGGTAATCGTCGCCTCCGCCGTTAATCGACAACTGGTGATTCTGGCTGTAAGCCGTCTGGAAAACGGCGCCCTGCCAGTCTTCCGATTGTCCTTTCGGCAGCAATCTGCTTGCGTAGTCGTGTTCGTAAGGGCTTTTGCCGTCTTCGCTGATTTCGGCGTAGAGGCCGGCCCACTGGTCGGCATTGAGCAGGTTCTGTGTTTTGCTGACCTGTTGCGTGCCCAGTGTCGCCTGATAATTGACCGTGTTGCGTCCGCGACGTCCCTTTTTGGTAGTAACGATGATGACGCCGTTTGCTCCGCGCGACCCGTAGATGGCGGTAGCAGACACGTCTTTCAGTACGTCGATGCTTTCAATGTCGGCAGGGTTGATGCTTGCGAGCGGATTCAATCCGCCGTCTACCGTTCCCGACGAAGCGCCCGATCCGCCTACGCCGCTTGTCGTGCCGCCCACGCCTGTTCGCGTCGAAGTGTTGTCGCTGTAAAGGATATAGCCGTCCACTACGTACAAGGGATCATTTCCTCCGGCGATAGAGTTGCTTCCGCGAATACGAATAGTAGAAGTTGCGCCCGGCGCGCCGGAACTTTGCGTAACGGTCAATCCCGCCACGGCGCCGCCCAGCAGTTTGTCGAGCGAAACGGCCTGCTGTTCCAGAGCGATGGACGAAACCGACGATACCGCCCCTGTCAGCTCTTTCCTTTTTTGCGTACCGTAACCTACGACTACCACTTCGTTCAGGAAATTTATGTTTTCGCGAAGCCGGACGATAATTGTTTCCGTGTATTCGTAAATGTTAATGTCTTGCCTGTTATAGCCTATATAAGCAATGGAAATGGTGGCAGGCAACGATTTTAACGTTAAGGAGAAATTCCCGTCTGCGTCGCTCGCTACGCCATCTCTTGAGCCTGCGAGCAAGATATTGGCTCCAATAATGGGTTCTTGGGTTTGTTCATCGATAACCCTTCCGTTTATTTTCACTTCGTTTCCCTGAGCAAAGCCGGAAAGCGGAAAGAAAATGACTGATAATAAAATAAACACTACTTTTGTCATAATTTCAACTTAAAAATTCGTTAATTGTCCGGCAAAGGTAGGGGTATGCGGCAGATGTCGCAATACCTTTTTTGTGGTATATTTGAAATTTGGAGTTGAAAGTTGAAAAATAAATAGTCGAAAGTCGATTCCTGTTTGCTAAACTTGTTTAGTAACTTCTTCGCAATGACGGAGGACTCGCAAACGCTCCGGTCGACATGACGGAATGAAAAAAAAACGTCTTCAGCGCCATTTTATTCGATTTTTTTTAGAAATTTTGCTGTTCTGAACTTGCCGGTCTGCGGACTTCCAGACGAAGGCTGCATCTGCCCCGCCAGATACGCGACAAAAAGAATGACACCCCAAAATACGATGTCCGTCAATACGTCTATTCTCTTTTTCAGATACCTGTTCATTTTGTCCTGCTGCTTTATCCGTTTCCGTTCCGATTCGTCATTGCGGCAAACCGAAGCAATCCGGAAAATTTCATCTCTCTTTTTATTTTATATCGTAAACATATATCTTTTCATCAAACATCATCATGCCGTATATGCGACCTTTGCTTTCATCTACAGTTATGAAATTGACATATTCGGGGATAATGTATTTGTACACCGGTTTGCCGTCCCAGTCGAATACGTGTATTTCCATCTCTTTTTTACCTGACCGATAATGTCTTCATACGCCTGATTCTTATACAGCGCGTATATGTAGTTGTCTGTAACTTCAATGCCCGAATAGTATGTTCTTTTTTCTATTCCGTTTTTTACATCTACTATATCACCCAGACTTATTACCGGAGGATTCACAATAAGGGATATTCTGCCGTTATCTCGTAGATCCAGTATGTTAATCATATTAATCGATTGCATTGCCGAAGCCATTTTGCTGCCGTCCGGTTTCATTCGCCAGTTGCTTTTATATATGCTGAATACATCCGAGACAGGATATTTATAGAGTTTTTCCTCGCTTTTTTCCTTCGTGTTCAGGTTTGTTTTTATCAGATAGTAACCGTCGCCCCTGATCTGTTCGCTTACCAGCGTGGATTCGTCCCGGACAAAACTGTTAACGGAAGATCCCGGACTTTCTATCGTCTTGCTGAAAAGGCATGTTCCGCGCGAGAGCGATTCCTTTATGTCTACCGCACATATCCTGTTTCGGTTAACGTCGTTAATCAGAATGTTCGTACCGTCGGACTGTCCGCACCACTGTGGGCTTATCAACTCGTTCGGTACCTGTCCTCTTGTACCGAATGCGCCCAGACTGTCGCCGTCGGCGCTGTATACGAAAAACAGATTTTCCCTCTTTGTTGAAAAGACAACAAGATATTCGTCGACGCTGACAATCCTGTTATATCCGTAAAAATCATCCAGCAGAAGTTTTCCGGTCAGCCTCTTTTCCTGCTTGAAATTTTTAATCTTGACCGGTTTTTCCGCAAACCAGTTGCCACCGGTAAACCAGCTGCCACTGGAATCACTGCACGACGACAATATAAAAACAAAACCTAACGGTACGGCTACGCTTGCCGTCATTGGTAGCGGTATCCGTCATTGGTAGTAGTAACCGTCATTGCGAGGAACGAAGCAATCCAGCGCCCTGTATATCTCTGGATTGCTTCGTTCCTCGCAATGACGG
>JAITPH010000016.1 GCA_031289515.1 Tannerella sp. | reverse complement strand
CGTTGAGCGCTGGAAAAACTCTTTTTTATAAGCCGGAGTACGCACTTGCACCATCCTGTTCGCGGGCAAAGTCTCCAGAATTTTATTCAGCGTCTGACGCCGCGCACCGGATGTATTCAATCCGTTGGAAGAGTAGTACCATTCGCCCCACGCGCCGATAAAACCCGCCTGCATGACGGCGATTACGTCGGCATTTTTCTCCAAATAAGGCTTCAGCTGGTCTAAATGCTGCAAAACCGTACCGAGCGGGGCGTCCGGCTCGCCGGCAGAATCGGAATAGGCAAACCGCAGTACACATTTCATTCCCGACTTCCGGAGGGTCGCCATATCTTTATCAAAATCGTCCAAAGCCTTGACGGACAAAGGGGCGTTCCGGAAATTTTTTAGATAGAAATACCGGAACAGCAGAGAAATATTGTTTTCCCGATACGTTCGCAATGTTTTTTCCGCAAGCATTCCGGAGCCGGTACCCAGGTTACAGTCCGAATATTTGTAAAACCCGCGTTCCGGATTGGGAAATTTGTCGTCGAGCGATTTATACCCGACCGTAATCTTCTTTTTGCCCGGCTCGTCAACCTGCTTCGGAGAACAGGCTGTAAAACCGATCGATATGACAAGCAGAATAATTGCGTTTCTTTTCATTCGTCATCAAAACTCAAAGAAGTTTTTTGCATTATTGTAGCTGATGTTTTCTACCATCTGTCCGATGAAATCCGTTTCGGAAGAGTGCAACAGTCCGTTTTCTACATCTTTTCCGAGAAGATTGCACAGCGTGCGGCGGAAATATTCATGTCTGGGATAGGAGAGAAAGCTGCGCGAATCGGTAAGCATCCCCACAAAACGGCTTAACAGTCCGAGCATCGACAATGCGTTCATCTGCTTTTCCATGCCGTCTTTCTGGTCGAGAAACCACCATCCGGCGCCGAATTGCATCTTTCCGGCAATCAAGCCGTCCTGAAAATTGCCTGTCATCGTGGCAACCATCTCGTTGGCGCCCGGATTGAGATTGTAAATAACGGTTTTCGTCAACTTGTCCGCGCTGTTCAGTTTGTTGAAGTATTTCGACATGGCTTTTGCCGTATTGAACTCGCCGATGGAATCGAAACCGGTGTCCGGCCCGATCAGTCGGAACATTTTCGAGTTGTTGTCGCGGATAACTCCGTAGTGAAACTGCTGCGCCCAACCGGTTTCCGCATCCATCTCGCCAAAGACGATCATCATTGCCGACTTGTATTTCAAAATCTCTTCCTTAGAGAGCGTCGCGCCGCCGTATACTTTGTTGAAAATGGCATTTATTTCGGCCTGAGTGTAGTCTTCCGCATAAAATTCCTCTATGCCGTGGTCGGACAGTTTGCATCCCTGATTCGCGAAGAATTGATGTCGATTGTGCAAAGCCTCGACGACGTCGTCGAACGAAGATATGTCGATGCCGCTTGCCTGCGACAGCTTTTCGATATACGCCCTGAAGTTTTCGGGTATTTCTACCGCCATAGCCTTGTCGGGACGCCATGTCGGAAGCATTTTTACATCAAATCCGCTCTCGCGCACTGCCTTGTGATATTCAAGCGTGTCGATGGGGTCGTCGGTCGTACAGACGACCTTTACGTTGTAGCGACGCATCATTCCGCGCGCCGAATATTCCGGTTGCGTCAACTTTTCGTTGCATTCGTCGAAAATCTCTTTTGCCGTCTTTGCCGACAACAGTTTGTCGATGCCGAAAGCCGTTTTAAGTTCGAGATGCGTCCAGTGATACAGCGGGTTGCGCATGGTGTAGGGAACTGTTTCCGCCCACTTCTCGAATTTCTCCCAGTCCGTAGTATCCGCGCCGGTGCAGTATTTTTCGGCAATTCCGTTTGTACGCATCGCCCGCCATTTGTAATGGTCTCCGCCAAGCCACATCTCGGTGATAGACTTGAATTGATGGTCATCCGCCACCAATTTCGGTACGAGATGACAGTGATAGTCGATTATCGGCATCTTAGCCGCATGATTGTGATACAAATCCTGCGCTGTCGTTGTTTCGAGCAGGAAATTTTCGTCCATAAAACTTTTCATAGCGTTCAATTTTAATTTATTATTATTTTCAATAACTTAGCCGTTAATAGTCACATTCGGCGTCAGTTCCGACAAAGGTACGGCTTTTTACGCAAATATCATCCGTTACGCCCGACATTTTATTTCCGTCCGCAAAAAAAGATTTCCAAAAAGGATGCGGAAACAAAAGAATGTGTTATTTTTGCAGAAACTAATTTTAAAATATTATGAAGCAAATTTTCGGATTAATTGCAGCAATGATGCTGCTTGTATCGTGTGGCAGCGTCCCTTTGACCGGGCGCAGGCAGGTGTTGTTGGTTTCCGATTCGGAGGTGTTGGCGGCAAGTCTGTCGCAGTACGACGAATACATGAAGACGGCAGCCAAATCTACCGACAGAACCAAGTCGGCTATGGTTGAGCGTGTAGGCAAAAATATTGCCTCCGCTACCGAAACGTACCTTAAACAAAACGGTCTTGAGAGCGAACTCGCGAATTTCAGCTGGACTTTCAACCTGATAAAGAGCGACGACGTCAACGCTTTCTGTATGCCGGGCGGTAAAATCGTCGTTTATGAAGGCTTGATGCCTTTGGTTTCGTCGGACGACGATCTCGCTGTCGTCGTCGGGCATGAAGTCGCTCACGCTGTGGCAAAACACAGCAATGAACGCATGAGTCAGGAGCTGTTGGCTCAGTTTGGCGCTTCTATCGTGGGAGCTGCCCTGAGCAAGAAGTCGGAAGCCATTCAGACGATCGGCAGTACCGTTTTCGGACTTGGAACGCAACTTGGAGTGATGCTCCCTTATTCGCGCCAGCATGAACTGGAGGCTGATTATATGGGACTTATCTTTATGACTATCGCCGGTTACAATCCGGAGAATGCCGTCGCTTTCTGGCAAAAGATGTCGGATGCTACAGGCAACTCCAACCAGTCCGATTTACTGAGCACTCATCCGAACGACAATAAACGTATTGAGGAGATTCGGAAGCATCTTCCCGAAGTGAGTAAATATAGGAAGTGAGCCTTTTTATATTTCGTTTGCCTTGTTATAGTCCATGATAATCGAAATTATGTCTTTTCCGTAATTTTCGATTTTCGCCGGACCTATGCCGTTTATTTGAGACAGCGATTTGCGGTCGGTCGGCATGAAATGTACGAGTTCGTAGAGCGTTTTTTGTGAGAAAACGGTGAAGGCGGGCTTTTGTATTTCTTCGGCTTTTTTCGTTCGCCATGCGCGCAGACGGTTGAATAACGCCGGATTTTCGATTTCGCCGTTTTCGGCAGGCGTAAAAGTCCTCTTTTCTTTCGGCTTGTCTTTTTGAATTGCTGCTATCGCTCTGGCATGAAGGTATTCCGACAGCTTGAAGCCCGACAGACAGGCGAGCATGCTGTCGTGTTTTAGCCTTGCGTCGTTTTCAAAATTGGTTACCGCATCGTTCAGTTGCTTTTTTACAGCTTTGTTGTCGATGTCGAGGTCTGCTTTTGTCAGCGGCTCAAGTATGATTTCGTTTATTTTGGTCGAAAAATACTCGGACGCCTGACCGATGCGCTTTTGCAGCGTTTCGTTTTTCTCAATATCGGACTGTTGGGATAAAAGCGCGTTTATCTGCAACTGAAAACGTTCCGCCACCTCGATAATGTCGGGTCTCGTCCGGTTTATCATCTGTGCGAATATTGACAGGGTGAATCCGGTCAGGCTTCCTCTGTTTTCGCCGATGACTCTGTCGATATACGAAATGCGGCTGCGTATCGTGGCGAACTGGAACAGGTCTTTCAGGAGTTCGTGCTGATATGCCTTGCTCACGGTCAGATACATGTTTTCGTCGGGTTGGCTTTGCTCTATCTGTTGTGTGAAGCCTTTGATGGCATGGTCGTTGACGATGCTGCGCTGACTGATGGGCGAACGGAGCACCATCCCTTCGAGCGTCTTGCAACGGCTCAGGGCGACGTACACCTGCCCGTGCGCAAACGATGCTTCGGCGTCGATTACGGCACGCTCGAACGTCAATCCCTGACTTTTATGAATCGTGATAGCCCATGCCGGCTTGAGCGGAAACTGCTCGAACGAGCCTTCGATGTCTTCACGGATTTCCTGCGTCTCGTCGTTGAGGCTGTATCTGACGTTTTCCCATTTCTGCGGTGTTACGGCGATTTCGTCCGGTTCGCCCGGACAGAGTACCCGGATTTCCTTGTCGCCGATGCGGGTGATTTTTCCGATTTTGCCGTTGTAGTAACGCTTTTCGGGCGACAGATCGTTTTTGACGAACATCACTTGCGCTTTTTCTTTCAGCGTAAGTTCACTGTCGGTTGGGTAGGAGTATTCCGGAAATGTGCCGTGTATCTCGGCTTTGTAATGATATGCTCTGCCGGGAATGCTGTTCAGTTTGCTTTCGTTGATGCGGTGCGCCTGAAAATTGTGCGTGCAGAGGGTGATGTATCCGTCTTCGTCTTTCGGACTGAAATCGGGGATGTAGCGTTTGTTCAACATGTCCAAGGCGTCGCCGTCGAGGTCGCCGGAGCGTACTTTGTTGAGCATCGAAATGAAGCGGTTGTCCTGCTGGCGGAATACTTGCGTCAGTTCGATTCCGACGAACGATGTTTTCTGCAATGCTTTACTGCTGAAGAAATACGGCGTATCGTAATGCTCTTTCAAAAGCGCGCTTTCATCGTCCTTCACGACAGGCGAGAGTTGCTGAAGGTCGCCGATCATCAGCAACTGCACGCCTCCGAACGGCGTCGTCGAATGGCGGAAGCGTCGCAGCGTAGCGTCTACGGCGTCGAGCAAATCGGCGCGTACCATGCTTATCTCGTCGATGACAAGCAAATCGAGGCTTCGTATGATATTGATTTTTTCCCGGCTGAAGCGCATTTGTTCGGGTTTCATGTTGGCGAAGTCGATGTGCAGTTTCGGAGGCAACTGGAAGAACGAATGAATAGTCACGCCCCGCGCATTGATGGCGGCAACGCCGGTAGGCGCGACGACGACCATTCGCTTTGGCGCTGTCTCACGCAGATGGTGAAGGAAAGTCGTCTTTCCTGTTCCGGCTTTTCCGGTGAGGAAAATATTTTGTCCTGTATACATCACGAATTTCTTTGCGAGATCAAGTTGAGGATTAGTTTGCATAGCTTTTTGTCGTTTTAAAGATGCAAATATAACGATTTTTCCGATAGTCCGTCAAAATGGGAACAATATTTTTTAAAATCTTAAATACAGCAGCAATTTTTCGCCTGCGTTTGTCCGAAAAAACTACTGCGTCCTCCGTCTGCGCTTGCCGTCATTGCTTGCCCTCGTCGCTTGCAGTCGTCGCTTGCCCTCGTCGCTTGCGTCATTGCGAGGAACGAAGCAATCCAGCGCCCTGTATATCACTGGATTGCTTCGTCCCTCGCAATGACGGCAAGCGCAGCCGGTTTCTTTCGTCATTCTTCCTTTTGCTAAACTTGTTTAGTAACTTCCTTATAATGACGAAACCCGGAAACGCTATGTCAATAAAGGACAGTCTGCCGTCATTGCGAGGAACGAAGCAATCCAGCGCCCTGTATATCACTGGATTGCTTCGTCCCTCGCAATGACGG
>JAITPH010000234.1 GCA_031289515.1 Tannerella sp. | reverse complement strand
CGCCATCCGGCCGTACAGGCATAAAAAAAGCCGCAAAAAGCAGCCCGATACAGGTTTTAATCACCATTTATTACCATACAACATTCCTTTCGACGTCGTTTACCACCCTTTATTTGGCTGTACAGGCATTTTTGCCTGCCATTCGGCATTGCAGTGCTTCCATGAAAGAATCAGCCACAATCAGCCACATTTTGTTCGTAGAAGTAAACCTCCGCCCCTAAAACACTGTTCAAGTAGCCCGCGAATGTAAAGCGAATGTAAAGCATAGTAAACCCATCGTTTTTCTTGTTAGTGGAGTTTATTTGTTGTTAATTCATTGTTTTACAGCGTCATTATCCGCCTTTTTCCTTTCCGTCGTTATCGCTTCTCGTTTTTCTCGTTTTAAATGACGTCCGTCAATCTCCGTCCGATTGGATTTGCAATTCAGCCCCGAAACACGCCAGCGCTCGCAGCGCCGGAGGTTTACGCGGCTGCAATATGCAAAACCGATTTTTTATTATATCCGTTCGATTTGATTGCAAATCCTGCGAGGCGAGGCAGGAGTCGTATAATTCTCCGTTAACCGTCATTGCGGGGAAATTACTAAACGAGTTTAGCAAAAAGGAAAAATGACGAAAGAAACGGCTGCGCTTGCCGTCATTGCGAGGAACGAAGCAATCCAGCGCCCTGTATAGGCTGGATTGCTTCGTTCCTCGCAATGACGTCCGTCAATCTCAATTGTCAATTATTGAGTCTGGATTGCTTCGTTCCCCGCAATGACGGCCGTCAATCTCAATTTTCGATTATTCCTTCCAGCTTTTCGATTTTCTTTTCCAGCTGTTCGATTTCGTATCCCTGATTTCTGATTGTTGTCAGCAGCGAGTTCAGTTCTTCATTTTCGATGGACGACGGATATTGCGCCTCGACCCGCAGGATGAAATCCGACAGCACGTTCATATAGTTGTTGAACGCATCGTAGGGATTGTCATACGGACTGAAGAGGTTGTAATGCTTCGTGTTCATATAATAGAAGTGGTCGCTGCTTTGCAGATAGAGCCAGTCCTGAAGCAGTCGCCGGTCGCTGCACAGGCGCACGCGCTCGCTGATGTCGTTTATCTTCTGAAAAGCCTCCTGCTGAAGCGCGTTTCCCAGCCACGAACTGCAATCCTTCTCCTCGTCGACCCACGACATGGGATACGGAACCACGACGGAATCGACGGCTTCATGGCTTTTGAACAGCTCCGACGGCAACGAGAACGTGATGTTTTTCTTTGCGGCAAACAGCGGCAGAAACTTGAAGAAATCAAATATTCCGGTAGCCTGCGAATGAAGCGAGCCTAATATTTCGTAGTTGAGGAACAGATTGATTATGTTTTCGGTTTCGCCCGTCGAAGCTATCCAGGCGATATATTTCTCCGCCGTCAGCGGATATTCCGTCCAGCTGAAATCGGCAAAGCGAAGCGACAGATCCTCGCTGAAACGGTCGTTTTTCAACAGCAGCTTCAACTCCGGATGGGCGGACGACGAATACATGTAATTCGGACTTTTCCATCCAAGCACGTGCTTCGCGCCTTCGGTCAGCATCCCCCGGAATCCCATTTCGTGGACGGTATCCGAAATATCGTCCGAATAAATAAGCTCGGTGTTGCGGAAAACCGCGGGCGTAACGCCGAAAAGCGATTCTATCTTTTCGGTGTGCATCCTGACCTGCGCCTTAAATTCGTTCTGATTGCCGAGCGACGAAAGCGAATGGGCATACGTTTCGGTCAGAAACTCCACGCAGCCGGTCTTGAGCAGTTCCATGAAACTGTCGATCAGCTCCGGACTGTATATCTCTATCTGTTCGAGCGCGACGCCGGATATCGAAAACGCTACCTTAAACCGTCCCTCGCTCTTCCTTATCATATCGAGCAGAGCCTTGTTGGCCGGAATATAGCACATATCCGCAACCTTCTTGAATATCTCTCCGTTCTGAAAATCGTCATAGTAATAATGGTCGTTGCCTATGTCGAAAAAACGGTATCTCCTCAAACGGAACGGTTGATGTATTTGAAAATATAAACAAATTGTTTTCATGTATCTTGTTATTTATAGTTATTAGTCTGTTATTGCCACGATAAAACACGGTCGTAAATGTTGCGGACTTTCTGTCCGGCATACTCCCACTTGATATTGTTCACTTCATTCAAGCCTTCTTCCTTCAGAAACCTGTGCAGAGCCGGATAGGTGATCAGCGCATAAATGGAATCTGCCAGCGCGTCGATGTCCCAGTAATCTACTTTCACGGCGTAATCAAGTATTTCGGCGCATCCCGACTGCTTCGAGATAATCGACGGAACGCCGCACTGCATCGCTTCCAGAGGCGAAATGCCGAAAGGCTCGGACACGGAAGGCATCACGTATACGTCGCTCGACCTGAATATCTCGTACACCTGTTTTCCCTTCATAAATCCGGTGAAGTGAAACCTGTCGGAGATATTGCGTTCTGCCGCGAGGCGTATCATTTTGTTCATCATGTCGCCGCTTCCGGCCATGATGAAACGCACGTTGTTGGAGCGCGACAGCACCTTGGCGGCGGCTTCGACATAGTATTCGGGTCCCTTCTGCATCGTGATGCGACCCAGAAACGTTACTATCTTGTCGCTCACGCCCCGCTTGTCCGGAATCGACAGTATGTCCTTGCTCAGAGGCTCGACGGCGTTGTGAACGGTAGTCACTTTCGCCGGATTCTGATGGTATTTTTCGATAACCGTATAGCGTGTCAGGTCGCTCACCGTCAATATGTGGTCTGCATAGTCCATGCCGTTCTTTTCGATACCGTAGACGTCGGGGTTTACGTTGCCGCGGCTGCGGTCGTAGTCCGTCGCGTGAACATGTATGACAAGCGGCTTTCCGCTTACGTTCTTCGCATGAATGCCTGCCGGATACGTCAGCCAGTCGTGCGCATGGATTATGTCGTACTGCTCCGTGCGCGCTATGACGCCCGCCACAAGCGAGTAGTTGTTTATCTCTTCCAGAAGATTGTCCGGATATCGCCCCGAAAACTCGATACATCCGAGATCGTTCACGTTTCTGTAACTGAAATCCGCATATATATGGTCTCTCAACTCGAAATATTTCTGCGGGTCCATATATTTCGACAGCTTTTCGGACACGTAGTCGTAACCGACGCCTTTCCAGACGACAGGCGTGTTGCACGCTCCTATTATCTTGAGGAAACTGCGGTCTTCGTCGCCCCACGGCTTCGGCATCACAAACGTGATGTCCATGTCCGGCTGCTGCGACATGCCTCTGATAAGTCCGAAACTCGCCGTTCCCAATCCTCCGAGAATGTGGGGAGGAAATTCCCACCCAAACATCAATGCTTTCATACGCAAATATTTTTATATTTCATATTTTTTCAACATGTCCATAACCGTCAGGATGGCTGACAGGTTCATTAAAAACGACGTCGCGCCCCGACCGGTAAAGGGCGGATTGCCGTCGAACAGTTCCGAAACCGTTCCTACGCAGTGTTGCGACATCTCTTCTTCCAGACTTATGAGCAACCGCTCTACAAACGACAGTCCCGACCGTCCGAACATTTCCAGATAGACCGAAACGTACATGTTTATCAGCCACGTCCAGACCGGTCCCTGATGATATGCCAAATCGCGCTCGTATTGCGAGCCTATGTAGTTCGGCCGGTATCCGCCGCTCTTTGGGCTTAGCGAGCGCAGGCCTTTCATGGTAAGCAGTTCTTTCGTGACTATGTCGAGCGCTTTCCGTTTCTGCGTCTTCGACAGAGGCGAATATATGCACGAAATCGCAATCAGCATGTTCGGGCGCACGCTCCAGTCCTGCCCCGGTCCGTCTACATAGTCGAACAGATAATTGTATTTATTGACGAAAGTAGAGGGAAACGAAACGTCCAGCGACGCAATCAGACTGTCGATGCGATCCCTCGGAATGTTGCCGTTCAGTTCCTTGTAGAATTTGAGGGCATTGTACCATAATGCGTTAAATTCCACAATATAACCCGAACGCGGCACTACCGGGCGACCGTTAACCATCGAATTCATCCAGCTGACGGCCGTCGTCCTGCCGTTTGAATAGAGCAGTCCGTTGTCCGACAGTTTCAGGTTGGGATGCGACTGCGAGAGTATAAACCTTATTATCTCGCCGGCTATGTCGAGATATTTGTCCCGCGCTTTTTCAAGTCCTTCCTTCATCCTGTATTGCTGCATGCTCCATATCGCCCAGAGCAGTACGTCGGGACTTTCCATTTCGCGAATCACCGCATCGGTTTTGCCCTCTTTTATGAATGCGTACAGGGCTTTTACGGCTGTCCGCATGATGTTTTCGTAGCGGTCATGCTCGCCGATGAGCAGCGTAGCGCCGCATACCGAGATGAACAAATCGCGCGCACGCACCTTAAACCAAGGATAGCCTGCCAGCAGATAGTAGTTTTCTTCTTTCGGATTGTAATATAACTGGTGTGCCGAATTGACGATGCAACTGTAAAAACTCGACCTCGGCATTCGCGTGCTTATCTCTTTGTCGAACTGTTCCAACAGTCCGTCGGTGTCGCA
Organism: Tannerella sp.; assembly: GCA_031289515.1. Lineage (GTDB taxonomy): Bacteria > Bacteroidota > Bacteroidia > Bacteroidales > Tannerellaceae > Tannerella. Next base: position 2,372 of record JAITPH010000234.1, on the reverse strand, counting down.
AGCCTTGTCGCCTGCGCAAAAGATAACGGACTCGCCCTTGTTTATCTCCAGCTCGAAATATCCGGGCACATACAAGTCTTCCTTGTACGGATAGCCGCGTTCCTGTTCCTTGGGATATTCTATGCCGTTATACCAGTTCTGCTCGGAGACGAAAGTCACTTCCTTGTTGAATTGCATGTACAGTTCGGGATAGCCGGGATACAGACATGTTTTGATGCCGTTTTTCACCTCCTTGCAGTCTTTGTTGATATTGTTGTTGGCGCTTGTCAGTTCCTTTACGCTCCTGAAAGCGAGAAACGGATGAAATCGCAGCGTCGTAACCGAATGTGCGTCCAGCAGCTTGTACCTTATAAATATATGGTTTCCGGTTCTTGAAAAAATCTTTTCCTTCGACATTATTACGCCGCCGACCCTGTATAGCGTTCGGGGGATGATTTCCATGCTGTACTCCCTGATGTACTTGTGTCCGTTAGGGCTGAAACATTCGCCCTGATACTTGTGAAGTCCGAGATTGAACGCGGCTCCGTGCTGGATGACCGTCTCGTCGAGCGACGACAGTATCACGTGATTGTCGTCGTCCAGTTCGGGGACAGGCATTACAAGCAGACCGTGATACTTGCGCGTATTGCAATCGACGATCGACGTACTGTGATACGCGCCTTTCTGATTGGCTCGGAGAATTTCCCTCGAAAGCGATTCCTGAAGATTTATCATCAGCGTTTTATCAAACTTTAGATAACTCATATTTTGTCTATTTATTCGTGTAATTCATTCGTTAACATCCGACAATTTTACGGCTTTTTTTTGATTTCCCGACATCTTTTGTAATATTTAACATTCAATTAATACTGTGATCTATCGAAAAATCATGTCCTGTCCATACTTTCACCTGTGTCCATGCTTCTGCTGGCGCGCTCCAAAATTCGTCGGAAGCAGGCAATCCGAGAGGCAAAAGCGCCACCGAGCAGAGATATAAACTTCCGGTGCATATATATCCTTCGCCAACCGCCGGTTGCGCGCCGTAAAGTCCTATTTTCAGCCATCCGTTATCGTCGAACGTGCCCGGCGCCGTCATCTGCTTTTTCATCACAGCCGTAAGCGCGCATCTCACCTGAGCGGGTTTTACTTCCTTCGGCAGATTCTTCTGCAACGCCGTTTGCGACAGCATCTGAAACGCTCCCATTCTGTACGCCAGCGAACGGCCTATTGCCGGATATGTCCCTTCGGGCGAAATCAGTCGCTCAAGGATTGCCGAATATCGAACGGAACGCTTGATTATTTCGGCGCATTGACGTTCTTCCATCTTGTTGTGTTTGACCAGGATTCGCGCTATGTCAACCATCATGGGCTGAATAACGAAGCTGTTGTAGTAATCCCAGTGAAATTCGGGTCCGTCGCCGTATAAGCCGTCGCCCTTATACCATTGCTCGTGTTTCACGATAGCGTCGTTTATCCGCTCATAGTTCCATTCTTCGCCTGTTTCCATGAGAAATGTTTCTATCATTGCCGAAAACAGCAGCCAGTTGCTTTCGTATGGTTCTATCGTGCGCGACAGACACATTGCTTCGATAACCAGCTTCTGCGTTTCTTTGTCCAAGCCTCCCCACAACACTTTCGGAGACCTTAAAAAGGCATGAGCCAGAAAAGCTGCGTCTACGAGCGGCTGCCGACCGTGTTGTTCCGTAAAATTCATATAGTCCGGCGAAGCGGGGTCTACTGCGTTTCGTATTCCTTTCAGCGCCAAAGCTGTCAGTTCTGCGCGCTGTTTGCCTTCCTTTCCCGCCGTTTCGCCCGATTCTATCCACGGCGATATGCCGCACAGCAAACGTCCTAACGCTTCGAGATATGCGAAGTGTTCACGTCCGGTAGCGTCTTTCTGCTGTTCTACCGGCATCAGCTTTTTCAATTCGCCCTTGCTTAGAGCGTCCAGTACCGGATGAGATATTTTATACGCCATATCGCACCAGTACTGACGGTCGGATACAGGCTGTTCTTTGTTGTCTTCCGAACATGCGTTGACCGTAAATAATAAACTGATAATAAAGACAATCACAGTCTTTATATCATTTCCAAAACGAGTTTTTTTCATTGCCATAATTTAAAAAGTTCCAATTAAATGTCTCAAAATTAATAAGAATATTTGAAAATCGATACGAAAAACGAAAAAAAATTTTACGCCGTGACGAAAAAAGCCGGAAACAATGATGACGGAAACCGTCGCGCTTGCCGTCAATGCGAGCCTGCGAAGCAATTCGGCATCCTGTCGACCGGAGCGCAGCGCAGACATCTGCTTACCGACACACGAGATGTCTCCACTACGCTGCACTTCGGTCGACATGACGGACACGTGTACCGCGAACCCTCGCCGCTTG
>JAITPH010000168.1 GCA_031289515.1 Tannerella sp. | reverse complement strand
TTCCGGTAACGAGCTGTTTCAGACGCGAAAGCGAGCGGAACGGATCTACGATAACCTTGCCCACGTCGCTGTCACGACGCAGATAAAGCTGACCTTCGGTTATATATCCGGTATTATCGGGCACGGCGTGAGTAATATCGCCACCGGAAAGGGTTGTAACGGCAATGATGGTGATAGAGCCGCCGTCGGGAAACTGAACGGCTTTTTCATAAATCTTTGCGAGGTCGGAATAAAGCGAGCCGGGCATCGAATCTTTTGAAGGAATCTGATCCATACGGTTTGACACGATAGCCAGCGCGTCGGCATAATTGGTCATGTCGGTCAGCAGGACGAGGACTTTTTCATGTTTCTCGACAGCGAAATATTCGGCTGCCGTAAGCGCCATATCCGGCACCAGAATACGTTCTACCGACGGATCTTCGGTCGTATTTATGAAACTCACGATACGGTCTAACGCGCCTGCATTGCTGAACGTATTTTTGAAAAACAGGTAATCGTCGTTAGTCATGCCCATGCCGCCGAGAATAATCTTGTCCGACTGCGCACGCAGAGCCACGAGCGCCATTACCTGATTAAAAGGCTGGTCGGGATCGGCAAAAAACGGTATCTTCTGCCCGGTAACCAGCGTGTTATTAAGGTCTATGCCTGCAATTCCGGTAGCGATAAGTTCGGACGGCTGACGGCGACGCACCGGATTGACCGACGGCCCGCCGATTTCGACTTCGCGCCCTTCGGGAACTGGTCCGCCGTCGACAGGCTCGCCGTAGGCATTGAAGAAGCGACCGGCCAACTGTTCGCCTACCCTGAGCGCCGGAGCTTTACCCATAAAAACGACTTCCGCATTGGTGCGGACGCCTTCCGTACCCGAAAAAACCTGCAACGTGACTTCGTCGCCGTCGATTTTCACTACCTGCGCAAGTTTTCCGTCGACCGACGCAAGTTCGTCATATCCCACGCCGGTAGCTTTGAGCGAGCATGTCGCCTTTGTTATCCGGGTTATCTTTGTAAATATCTTTTGAAATGCTTTTGTTGCCATATTTATCTTCTTTTTTCTGTTAACGCATCAACCTGTTTCGCGTATTCATTAAACTTGTCGCTCTTAAATTCCGAATAATTCATCTGCTTGAACAGATTTATCAGTTTCTTGAAATAATCGGATACTTCAATGAAATTGTCGAAATGCTGTTCGGCGCGGCAAATTCTAATTATCCTTTTCAGCATGAACTCCTGACGTTCCAGCGGGCAAACGGAGTCTATTTCGTCGAATGCGTCCTGTTGCAGGATTACGTAGTCGATAAGTTCCGATTTCCAGAATATCACGTGATAATCTACCGGAACGCCGTCGTCGCCGAGAATATTTATCTGTTCGGATATTTCCTTGCCGCGTTGCATGCGGGTCTTCACTTCGTTCACCATATCAATCCAGTCGGGCGATATATGCTTCGAAATATAATCGCTAAATTCCGGATATTCAAGGTATTTTGAATAGCTGTCTATCGGGTTTACCGCCGGATAGCGCTTGCGGTCGGCGCGGGCTTGCTCCAAAGCGTAGAAACAGCGCGCCACCTTCTTTGTATTCTCGGTAACAGGCTCTTTTAGATTGCCTCCGGCGGGCGAAACCGTTCCAATGAAAGTGACGGAGCCGGTTTTGCCGTTTTCCAGCGTCACCATTCCGGCGCGGGAGTAGAAATTTGCCACGATAGCCGACAAGTCCATCGGAAATGCGTCCTGTCCGGGCAATTCTTCGAGACGGTTCGACATCTCGCGCAAAGCCTGCGCCCAGCGCGACGTCGAGTCTGCCATAAGAAGCACTTTCAGTCCCATGCTGCGGTAGTATTCGGCGATGGTCATGGCGGTATAAACCGATGCTTCGCGGGCGGCGACAGGCATATTCGACGTATTTGCGATGATAACGGTACGTTCCATCAGTTTACGTCCGGTATGCGGGTCTACGAGTTCCGGAAACTCCACAAAAATCTCGACGACTTCGTTTGCCCGCTCGCCACAGGCCGCCATTATTACTATATCGGCTTCCGCCTGCTTTGAAATCGCGTGTTGAAGAACGGTTTTACCTGTGCCGAACGGGCCGGGTATGAAGCCGGTGCCGCCTTCGACTATCGGGTTTAACGTATCTATAATGCGGACGCCGGTCTCAAGCAGCTTGTACGGACGCGGTTTTTCCTTATAACACGTAACCGGTCTTTTGACAGGCCATTTTTGTATCATTGTGACGTCGCGGTCGTTGCCCTTTTCGTCGGTAATTACCGCTATTGTCTGCATGATATTGTATTTGCCTGCCTCGGCGACGGATTTCACCGTGAACGCGCCTTTAAATGCGAAAGGCACCATTATGCGATGCGGCTGCGAGTTTTCTTCGACTTCGCCGAGCCACGAGCCGGCTCCGACCGTATCGCCTGCTTTTGCAAGCGGCGCGAAATCCCATAAACGCTCCTTGTCCAGCGGATACGTGTATACTCCGCGACGAAGAAACACGCCTTCCATCTTGTCCAAATCGTTTTGCAGTCCGTCGTAGTTGCGCGACAGCATACCGGGTCCGAGCGTCACTTCGAGCATGTGACCTTCAAACTCCGTCTCGTCGCCTACCTTCATTCCGCGCGTGCTTTCAAACACCTGCACGTATGTATTTTTGCCTATCACTTTTATCACTTCCGACATCAGACGCGCTTCTCCGACAGTGATATAACATATCTCGTTTTGCGAAACCGCTCCGTCTACTTCTACCGTCACAAGGTTTGATACAATTCCTTTTACTTTTCCCTTAGTAGCCATAATTTATTTGTTATTTTCCTTAAATTCATCCAGTGTCTCCGCGCTTTCCCGCTTCATTTCGGTAACAAGGCTGCGGAATGTTTTTTCTCCCTCTATCCTGTCAAGTCCGCTCCAGCGTTCTATCATTTCGAGCCGCAGGATATACGTTACGACGCTCTCGATGTCGAATGTCTTGAAGAACGTATTTTCTTCGAGCCAGTTCCAGCGTAATGCGTCCAGCTGTTTTTCGCGCGTCAAGAGGTCGCTTTCCTCGACAATGCGCATCAGTTCGGCCATGTAGTCGAACGAACTGCGGGGATTGACGTCGCGGGCGTTCGATTGGCGCAACTGTTCGGCTATTTCATTGTTTCCTACGATATAGTCTTCCTTGGCAAGTCCGTATTTGCGGCAATTGAGCGCCGCCATGACGTTGCCGATATTGAGATTCATTTCAAACCACGAGGCAAGAAAGGCGTTCTCGCATTTGACGGCTTCGTCGTAGTATAATGCAGATAATTTATCTTCAGGTAAAACAGTCCCGAAATTCTCCGTTTCTTCAAAGCGCGAGTAGTATTCTCTGATGAAAGCGACGAAATAGGCGGGCACAGCGATGTTTTGCGGCGTCCTGTCTTCCGATTTCAGCATATTGCATATTTCCCTGATGTCTTCTCCGGAGAACTCGCCCCGCGCGTCAAATTCGCTTACAGAGCCTTTTCTCAAATACGAAAGCAGGTTTGCATTGTCATACTTGAGAAAAAATAAACGCACAAGTTTCCTGTCTCCGTCGGTCAGAATCGTTTCGATTTCGGCTTTGAAGCCTTCGACGGAATACGCCAACTTGCTATCGTCTAATGAAATAGAAGGCAGCCCTGCTATCAAACAATAATACTTACTCATCAGAAAAGCATTTCGATCAATTGAGGACGCAGAAAATCCTTGAAATAAGCTATAAACTCGTCTTCTCCGAAACTAATCCTGTACGAGCCGTCGGACGGAGCGATGGTAAACGACGTCTTCCGTCCGTTCACCTGCTCTATTTTGACGCCTTTGTCAAGCAAGTCTTTGGCGTTTGCCTCGAAATATTCCGTCAGCGCCTTTGCATCGGCTGTACTGATAGTCGCCTGCTCGCTTTTTGCCCATTCCCTTGCAATGGCAAGGATTGTCTGCTGCATGAAAGCCGCATCGGCTACGGAGGCTTTGACGCTGTCGGCGACAATCCTGTCCGTAATCAGGTTTGCAGCCTCGCTTTTAAGGGCTTCTACGGCTTGAGATGCAAACAGCCGCAACTCGGCTTCGGTATGCTTCTTCAAATCGTCTGCCCGCTTCTCCGCGTTCGCTACTGTTTCTTTAGCCCTGTTCTCTGCTTCGAGAAGTATCTCCGACGCTTTTTCCTCGGCTTCCAAGATAATCCTGCCTGCTTCAATTTTACCCTTCTCGACCCCTTCATTGTAGATTTTATCGGTCAATTCCTGAATCTTTGTATCCATTTTTTATATATGTTGTTTGTCTATTTTGTTCGTTCGCGCTGCAAAGTTACTATTTTCCGACAATGTAAAAATCTTTTGTCCGAAAATTTTTCTGCAAAAAAGTTTGTATGTCTCGATTATTGTCTACCTTTGCGATGTGAAATTAAAAAACGGTATCATTTATACTCGTTATTATTAAACTTTTAAAAGACAAAAAGATGGAAAATTTAGTAAATCAAATCGAGAGTTCGTACAATGCGTTTATTACGGACGCCAAGTCGCAAGTTGCAAAGGGCAACAAAGCCGCGGGTGCGCGTGCAAGAAAAGTTTCGCTGGAAATTGAGAAACTGTTAAAAGAGTTCAGGAAAAAATCTATCGAAGAAACCAAAAACTGACACGCGAAAACGACATTTAAAAGAGGAAGGGTACTTTTTTGGTACTTTTCCTCTTTTTTTTCAAAAAACTTTTTCTACCTTTGCCGAATCTAATTTTTAAGAATATATATGATATGAAAAATAATCGTCGTGATTTTATCAGAAAAGTGGCTGCGGCAGGCGCAAGCGTCGCAGGACTTGTTGTTGCCGACAACGCTATGGCTTCGGTCGGCAACGTGGTGACCGGAAGCCAGCAGAAAAACAAAAAAGCCGGAAAAGATGACGGCAAACTGCGATTCGGTTTCATCGGAACAGGCTCGCGCTGTCAGGAACATATTAATAACGTGCTTGCATTCGACGATACGAAAATCGTCGCCGTCTGCGACATTCAGCAGGGTCCGCTGGAACGTACCCTCAAACATATCTCTCAATTCAACGTTCCGGAGCCTAAGAAATATACAGGCGGCGAACGCGAATTTGAGAAGATGCTCAACAATGAGGAATTTGACTGCATCATCATTGCAAGCCCTTGGGAATGGCACGCGCCGATGTCGGTTGCCGCCATGAAAGCGGGCGTTCCGTACGTCGGCGTCGAAGTGTCGGCGGCAAATACGGTCGAGGAGTGCTGGGATCTCGTAAACGTTTCGGAAGCGACCGGAAGCCACCTGAATATAATGGAAAACGTTTGCTATCGCCGCGATGTGATGGCGGCTCTGAATATGACGCGGCAAGGTCTTTTCGGCGAGCTGATTCACGGCGGTTGCGGATATGAACACGATTTGAGAGGGGTCAAATTTAACGACGGCAAGAACTATAGCTATGTCGAAGGCGGCGAACTGCGCATGGGTCAGACGGCTTTTGCCGAGGCGCAATGGCGGACGCAACATTCCGTCAGACGCAACGGCGATATTTACCCGACGCACGGCATAGGCCCGGTCGCAAACTGCATGGATATCAATCACGGCAACAGATTTCTTGCCTTGTCTGCCATGGCTACCAAATCGCGCGGCTTGCACAAGTTTATTGTCGACAAGGGCGGCGCCGGTCATCCCTACGCGGGGACAGACTTTAATCTGGGAGATATTGTGACGACGATGATTAAATGCGCCAACGGCGAAACGATAATCGTCACTCACGATACCAACCTGCCGCGTCCGTATTCGTTAGGTTTCCGTATTCAGGGGACGAACGGTCTCTGGATGAACGACGGCGAACATGTATATGTGGAAGGTCAGTCGAAACCGCATACATGGGACGGCTCGGCGGAATGGTTTAAGAAATACGATCACAAGTTATGGAGTTCGCTTGAGGAGAAAGCAAAGGAAGCGGGTCACGGCGGCATGGACTTCGTCATGATGTACGACTTGATAGACGCGATACGAAACAAGAAGCCCGCGCCGATGGATTGCTACGATGCAGCGGCATGGAGCGCCATTTCGGGATTGTCGGAAGCATCGATAGCACGCGGCGGAGCATTGGTAGATTTCCCCGATTTCACAAGAGGTCAATGGATTCACCGCACGCCGTCGTTTGCGCTTTAGCGATAACCGTCATTGCAAAAAGTAACCGTCGGAGATACGTATATTTATATATCGGGGTTGGATGATTCCTGTCTTTTCTTATATCGTCCTACAAATCTTTGCTAAGGAACCATCCGGCCGGAAGGCGGTTTCGTACAATGAAGGATAGATATCCGTCTTGTCGACCGAAGCGGAGACATCTGTTATCCGACATACAGATGTCTTCGCTGCACTCCGGTCGACACGGCAGACTCTTTTTTAACGCTCCGCAATTAACGCTAAAATGTTAAATATACATAAATAATTCGCCATTAGAGATACCGCCTATTGCATCTTTTATCTTTATAACCTATCTTTGCGCTTACGTTAGATACGGATAAAAATGAAGTAGAACTACGCTATAACAGAATCGAACGTGAAAATCCGTCGGATACGGCAGTTGCAGATTTATGTATAAATAAAGATAATTTAAAATGAGAAAATTTATGAAACAGAAAGTATTGTTTTTGATCGTCGCCTTGTTGTGGGGTGCAATGGGCGCTTCAGCGCAAAGTAGAGTAACGGATGAAAACAGATTGTCGGACAAGATGCCTGCTCCCAAAGCAGGACAAATCAAGCAAACGTCCGAACGTAAAAACATCCTGAGGAATCAACCGGCCGGTACGCCTGCCGAGTGTGGTAATAGCACGTATTTGATAAAGTCGCAGACATCCGCAAGTACGTTGTCGGGAATAAAAGTCGGTAACGGGAAGAGGACAAATCTTTTTTCTTCGGAAGACATCCCTCCTGTTTCTTTTACCTGGGTGGTCGATGCCGAACAACAGACCAAAAACATGTATCTTTGGGGAAGCGCACCGTGTATTATAGATTGGGGCGATGGCACATCCACCTCGTTCACCGGCACAGAGACTCAAATAAATGAAATCCACCTCGTTGGTTCCGATGCCTATTTTACCTTAGTCGTCTATTTTGAGCATACATACAACAATATGGGTGAATACAAAGTAATAATCAGAGGCGAAAATGAAGATGAATATGGTTGTCCGATAACAACCTTGCACATAGAAAAACAAAGTGTTACTGCCTTAGATGTCCGAAAAGCCGACAAGTTATTCTGGTTGGTTTGTGAGAACAATCGATTTTCAAAGAACAATCAAATTTCAGAATTGGATTTGAATCACAACTCTTTATTAACAGTTCTTGGTTG
>JAITPH010000101.1 GCA_031289515.1 Tannerella sp. | reverse complement strand
GCTCGACGAAGCCATGGCGCAGATTCACGACCGACGGTATTACAATCAGTATACCGGCAAGGTGTTACTGCTGGGAGTTGCCTTTTCGGGAAAAGACATCGGGTGCAGGATGGAATTTGCCCGGTCGAAAGTCGAAAACTGAAAGTCGAAAGTCGAAAGTCAAAAGTTAAAAGTCGAAAGTCAAAAACCGGAAAGTCAAAAGTTAAAAATTTGCCGGAAATACTTATGTTTCCTGTCTCGCTGTCCTGTTCGATTTGTTGATTCGGAAGCAAAAGCGATGTATTCACTTCCGGTTTAATATTATTCGGGGCGGAAAAATACGGTAAATGAAAGAATCATGCCTTTTTACGGCAAATATACTTGAGACAATCGTAAATAGACTAAAGACAACAGGCAAAAGACTCGAGACAACAGGCAAAAGACTCGAGTCTCTCGACAAAAGACTCGAAACAACAGTGCAGAGACTCGTGACTTTCATAAAAGACTCGAAACAATCGTGCAGAGACTCGATACAATCGGACATAGTCTCGAAACAATCGTGCAGTGTCTCGAAACAATTGGCAAAAGACTCGAGACAATTGGCAAAAGACTCGAGACAAAAGTGAAAAGACTAATGCATATTTGCCGTTGTTCCATCAACCGGAAAATTGACAGTTAACAAAAATCATCCTCACGTCCATTCGTGATTTTCAATCCGCAGGGACGGAATTTGAGGATTTGCAATCCGGTCTTTTTTTGCAGATCAAAAATCCCCATACTCCATTCCGCAGGAAAAATCCCCATACTCCATTCATTCCGCAGGAGGAACGCCGGTCAATCCCGCAACAGCGGCGAATACTATTCGTCCAGCAGCGCCGACACTTCCAGTCCGGCAAGGATAACCGCGCCCAATCCGTGAATGTCGTTATGCGGCGCGGGGCGGTCGTAATAGAATTTCACATCGTCGCCGATTCCGGTTCCTTCGCAGATATTGGTGACCGCTCCGCCCTTTATTTGCGTAACAATCCCTTTCCATCCCGCCAGAGCGATTGTCCGGTAGCGTTTGTCAATCCATCCGTTATTGACGGCCAGAGCGACGGAATATGTAAACATTGCCGTGCAGGACGTTTCCGGATAGGAATCCTCCCGGTTCAAAACCTGATGCCACAGTCCGGTCTGGCTTTGATATTGCGCCGTGTTTATTATCTGCCGTTTCAGCAGGGCAATCACTTCAGAGCGCTGCGGATGATTCTGCGGCATAAGGCGCAACAGATCGGCCGTCGCCATCATCATCCAGCCGTTGCATCTGCCCCAGAAAGCGCCGCCGTTCGTCTTCACGTCGTCATAGTAGCAGTGCCACATCAAGCCTGCGCGTTCATCATACAGATATTTGTTGAAAAGAATGACCTGCCGGGCTGCCTCGTCGAAATAGCCGGCCTTTCCGGTCAACTGACCCATCCGCGCCAAAAAAGGGACACTCATGTACAAATCGTCCGCCCAGACGGTATTGTGATACGGTTTCGGTCTTGAAAAGATACCGTCCGGAAGACGCAGCTGTTTTTTCATGACATGCTCGTCGGCGGCATCAATCCATGCCCCGTATTCGGCTTTCCGGTCCGTCATGTACAGTTCGACAAGACTTGCGCCCATAGCGCCGCAATCATCCAGTTCGGTAATGTCGAGAGCCTGCGCGATGGGGAAATCCCACTGGCCCTTGCCGTCATAGATGCCTTTCAGATAGTCATAGTCCCGGAAAAGGAACTCAAAGTTTTTCCGCGCATAGTTTTGGTATTTCGCCGTTTTCGTCGATTCTCCAAGCGCGTTAAACGCGATATGGATTACTCCGTTCCAGTATTTCCAGTCGTTGTATCCGTTCTGGGGGACTACGTTTTTGTTGTATCCGTATTTCCGGAGGTCGGGAATCAAATCTCCGGTTTCACGGTCAAAGTACAGATAAGTCGTGTTTTTAACCACATTGTCCGCTACTCTTTTTACCGTATTCATTACTTCCCGCTTCGACAGGTTTTGTGCGAAACAGGGAATTGACATGAAAGCCAATACAATTGCCATTATTTTTTTCATCTTGAACAAGTTTTAAACAAGAATTATTGAATTTATTTTATCTCTAAACACGAGGCCGTTTCAAAAGCAACAATTTTAAAAAAGTCCACGAATTGCACGGATTTGCACGAAACACGATTTGTGAAAATTCGTGCCATTCGTGGATACAAAGCGCTTTTGAGACAGCCTGAACGCCGGACTGTTCTTTTTCGGATAAAAAAAGGCTGCCGGAATCCACATATACAAATATGCAATCCGGACAGCCTTTTCCGGGAAACAACCAATATCCAAAAACAATCCTATAATATTTTATCCTCGTCAGCCACCGCGTCCTCCCACGTTTCCCATTTGGGCGTAGCCGGGTCGTAGCCGTCGTAACCGTAGTTCTGGCTCAGTTCTCCCTTGTTGTTGGCCGTAATTGCCGCATTGGGAATCGGCCAGTAAAGATTCTTTTTGTCCATCGTAAAGTTGGGATTGCTGTTGCCGGTGGAGTTAATCTGCACGGCTCCCTTGTTGTACATGCCGTATTTCACAATGCGCTGATACCAGTAACTTCCGCCGCCGTCGTCCGTACCGCTCTGCTGATCGAAATTACCCAGACTGTAGGTATTGCCCCATTCGTCGGGTTTGCCGCTGCGGGCAAGACAGAGCGAGACGCGGGTCAGTTCCACGTTGCGCCATTCCTCCCAGTACAGTTCGCGGGCGCGCTCGTTCATAATGTCGCCGATCGTAACGGCGCCGGTATACAGCTGTGAACACTGCGCCCTTTGCCTCAGAATATTCAGGTCGTCCCTGATGGTAGCGTCGTTCTCGTTCATGTAGTATTTGGCTTCCGCCCGGAGAAGATAAGCCTCCGCCAGACGGTAGAGATACCAGTCCGCAATGCCGCCGTTGGTAGCCCCCCTGTTGCCGTCGGAGCCGCTTATGTTGGCATCGTTCACCGGATCGTCCAGATAGAAAACGTAATGGGGAACATCGAACCAGCGGCGAATGGTGTCGCTGCACAGCAGTTTGCCGTTGTCGTCGAAAAGCGAGACCGGTTTTCCAAATTCCGACGACGCCTTGTTGTTGACGCGGTAATCCTCCATGCGCACCCAGTTACCCGTCTCCGAGCTGTGGCGCAAGTCCGTCGCATCCATGACGCCGTTAACGTACCACAGGGCATGAGTCTGGAAATAAGTCGGTCGCCAGGTAGCGATACCGCGTCCGAAAGCCCGCATGTAGTCATACTTCGCGTTGTAGTCGGCATGGTTGCGCCGCAAGTTCAGCAAAGCCTGCTTGCCGTCCTTTGTCTGCAGTCTGGTGTCGAAAAGGAAGGGATACAGGATACGCATCGTGAGCATCTTGACGAACGATTCGGCATCCGAGCCGCGATTGGGCATACCCATGATGACCTCCCTGTTGGCGGGAATCAGTTTGTTTTCGGCGCGGTGCAAATCCCAGATCACGTTGCGGGTGACAGGCCACGTCTGCGGCTCTCCGCCGTCGTTGAACGTACCGAAATTATTCGTCATCAGCGAAAAGCCCGATTCGTTAATCAAAATATCGGTTTGCTCCCTTGCCTTGGCATACTCGCCGATAGCCAGATAGCATTTGGCAAGCAACATGCGGCAGGCTCCCCTGTTCACCATACCGATCTGGGACATGTCCTTCTGGTCGGGCACCCACTGCACGGCAAATTCCATGTCGCGGGTAAGCATTTGCAGGATAGCGTCGCGTCTGGTAGAGCGGTAGTTTTGCTTGGGCACTTCCAGTATTTTGGTAACAAGCGGTATGTCGCCATACTGAAACACCAAAGCCATATAGCGGTAGGCGCGATGAAAATACGCTCTGCCCTTGTATATGTTTTTGGTCGTCTCGTCCAGACTTTCGACCGCATCCACGAACTGGATAATCGTGTTGGCGTACTTGATGCCGGTATAGGTTTCATCCCAGAAATACCAGAGGCTGTTTGTCCGGTCGAGATTGTTCAGCGAAGAATTGTCGCTTGTCGGCGTAAGCATGTTGGCGACGTCGCAAAGCATCGAGCGCTTGTCGGTCGCGGCGGCAACCATCAGTTCGGAGAATAGATATTCCGTTCCTACGGTAAGCATTTCGTTATGGTCGGTCATCCAGTACAGTTTGAGATGACGGTCGCAAATAGCCAGCGCCGACTTCAGACCGGATTCGCTGCTAAACGTAGCCGTAGGTTCGTAGAACGATAGCGGGTCCGGCTTCAGGAAGTCTTCGGAACAGCCGCTAAACAGCATTGTGCCACCCGCAAAGAGGATAAGGCATATATGATTTAATTTTTTTGTTATCTGTTTCATATCTGTTATTATTAAAAAGTTAGATTCAATCCCAGAGTAAAGATGCGGGTAGCCAAACCGCCGGTTTCGGGGTCGCCGTAGTATTGCCAGTTGTCGTCGGCAGCCCAAACGGCGACGTTGCGGACGGTACCGTACACTTTGACACGCTCCAGATTCCACTTTTGCGTCCATTTATGGGGCAGCGTATATCCGGCCGAAATGTTGTCGAGACGAATAAACGAGCGGTCGTACAACTTGCCCGGAGCGGAAGCGCCCGTAGGCCCCTTTGCTTCGATGCGTCCGTAGTTGCCGGTCGGGTTTTCGGGCGTCCAGTATTCCTTTGCCTGCATGTTTGCCATGGCGTAAGCCATGCGTCCACCGTCGTCGTCGTTGTTCAGATACATTGTCTCCAGCGATTTGTGTCCGAATTTGGAATAGATGTTGAACGAGATGCTGAGGTCTTTCCACAACACAAACTCGTTGCGCATCGACCAGTTGACCGGAGCTATGGTTTCGCCCAGAAATTCCTTGTCGTTGTTGTTGTATACCGGCGTAACGCTACCGTCGGCGTTTATCACGTCGTCGGCCGTGTAGTTGTTCGCCACTTTCGGGTCGCCCGGCGCCTGACCGTACCTTTTCGCTTCTTCCACCTCGTCTGCCTGCCAGATGCCGGTAACGTTGTAGTTCCAGATTACGCCGATCGGGCGTCCGATAAACCAGCCGTTGCTGATGTCGTCCATCTCTTTTGTACCGGTCACATTGCCGTTGGCGTCCAGCACGTCCTCGTTTTCGTAGTACAGGTGCGTTATTTTGTTCCTGTTGTACGACAAGCCGACCGAAGTAGTCCATCGCAGCGTGCTGTTGTCAATATTGACCGAACTCAGCGAAAATTCAAGTCCGTAGTTGTCGACCTGTCCCAGATTGGTGGTAATGCTTGAGAATCCGGTAAAATTGGGCAGGCGCTGGTTCATAATCATGTCGTGGGTACGCATGTCGTAATATTCGATGCTTCCCGACAGGCGGTCGTTGAGGAAGCCGAAATCAAGCCCTATGTTCCACGATTCGGTCTTTTCCCATTGCAGATTGGGGTTAGCCATACGGTCGACCATCAAATAGCGATACAGGTCCAGTCCTCCGCTTGTGTTGATATAGCCCTGCATTTTACCGCCGCCTTCCCACAGGTTGGCAAGCGCAAGATAGGGATTGTCGAGCGACCGGTTGCCGTTTTCGCCGTATGACAGGCGCAGTTTGCCGGTACTCAAAACATCGTTCCACCTGAAGAACTCTTCGTTCGTAAACGTCCACGCCAAAGCTACCGACGGAAACGTGGCGTAAGGGTTCGACTGTCCGAAAGCCGAATAGCCGTCGCGTCGGATACTCGCCGTAAGCATATAACGGTCGTCGTAGGCATAAAACATGCGCGCCAGCAGGGCGTCTGCCGTCTGGTGCGAGTCGGAAGACGAGTAAGTGCTGTTTTCCTTGGCGCCGTTCTTTGTGTTATGGAATCCGAGCGCATCCGAGGGCAGGATATTGCGGGCTTCGATGCGGTCTTGCCAGTATTGGCGTTCCTCCGCTTCCTGCACCAGCGTCAGCGTTGCGTGATGCTTTTGCGCAAAGGTATAATCCCAGTTAACGGTGTTGTTGAGCGACCAGTCGAAACGCTTTGCCTGCTCGCGGTTTGCGCCGCGTCCCTTGGGATCGGAGCCGGGCAGGTCGGCGGACATGAAATAGCGGTCGTAAAAGAACTGGTAGCGCGGCGAGGCGTTGAACGAATAGGTAATGTTGTACGGCAGCTTTATCCTGGCGTTCAGAATCGTGTTCAGCACCGTGTAACCCTTTTCCAACTCCAGGTATTGCCGTTGAAAAGCGTAGTTATACCCTCTCTGGCTGTATTCGGAGCTGAGCGGATACTGTACCGGATTGCCGTCTTGGTCAGCATAGTCGGCATAGGGACTGTTGCGCATCTGATAATCGTTGTCTATGTCGATGTTGCCGTCCGAGCGGTTTTGAAAATTCACATTGGCGCCGATTTCGAACCAGTCGGTCACCGTTGCATCAATTTTCATGTTGGCGCGCACAGCCTGATAGTCGTCGCTCAGTACGGCGCCTTCATTCTTCAGATAACCCATCGACAAATAGTAGTTCACCTTGTCGCCGGCGCCGCTTATGCTGGCATTGTAGTCCTGATTAAGACCTGTCCGGTAGGTGTAGTCCGCCCAGTCGACGGTTTTGCCTGAAAGGAAATTTGCAAGCACATTGCCTGTAAAGCCAAGCCGTTTAGCCCAGATGCCAAGGTCGGAATCGCCCTCCGCATTTTGCGTATAAGCCCGCCAGGCGTCAAGAGAAACACCGGACGAGAGTTGGTCGGGACGCATGAAAAAGCCGGGCTGGTTGGCATAGGCGCCGGTTTGATAGGCTTCATAAACGCCGGTTTCGGGATTCGCGCCGTAGGTATTCTTCGTATACCAGTCCTGACGGTGTTGCAGATAAGAATCCGGCTCGAAGCGGTAGCGGTAATCGCTTTCCTGCGCCCAGCCTACATTCGTCGTAACATTGATAACGGGCTTGCCCTGTTTGCCTTTTTTCGTCGTGATGATGATTACGCCGCTGGCAGCCTTTGCTCCATAGATAGCCGCTGCCGAAGCGTCTTTGAGGATGTCAATCTGACCGATGTCGTCGGGATTGATTTCGGAAAGCTCGCCGTAAAAAATCATTCCGTCGAGGATGAGCAGCGGACTGTTGTGTCCGCCGTCGTTATAGACCGAACGGCGTCCGCGTATTTCCATGTCGCCTCCGCCCTTGGCTGAAGAGCTGTAGCCTACCTGCAATCCCGGCGTACCTCTCAAAATGTCCTGTACCGTCTTGGGATTTTCGTTTGCGATATTGTCGGGTCGAATCTGAACGACCGAGCCGGTAAGGTCTTTCTTGCGCATCGTGCCGTAGCCGACGACGACGACTTCCTGCAACGTCTGCATGTCTTCGGACAGCGTTATTTGCAGCGATGTCCGGCTGCCTACGGATACTTCCTGCGCCGTATAGCCGAGGTAGGATACGGTCAGCGTAGCTCCGGGCGCGACTTTCAGGCTGAACCGTCCGTCCACGCCGGTCGCCGTTCCGTTCGTCGGCGCTCCCTTTTCGACGATGCTTGCGCCGATTATCAATTCGCCGTCCCGGTCGACGACCGTTCCCGTTACAGTCGTTTTTTGCTGGGCGTCGAGCTGCGTTGCCGCTTTTTTGTTAACGATTATGTTTTTGTTGTTTATTTCATAAGTCACATCCTGTCCCGAAAGGATTTGACCGGCTGCTTCGGTTACCGACCGGTTTGTCAGTTTTACAGAAACGGTTTTCTGCGTGTTCACATCGCCGGATTCAAATACGAAAGAATAGCCGTATTCCTTCTTCAATGTCTCCATGGCGTCCTTCACTGTTGTATTGTTCAAGTTGAGGGTTATATTTTGAGAATATAATGTCAATTGAAAGCAAAACGATAATATTGCGGTTATCCAGATAACCTTCTTTTTGTTCTTCATTAGATTTTTTTTAAATTATGAATAAATAAAACGTTTGGAAAATAAGCGATCGAATTACTCCGTTTCGATCTCCGGCGGGTCGGTTGTCTTTTAGCTGCTGTTCATGTCGTGTCTGTTTTAGGGGTTTATACTGTTGTCGTGTTATTGGCTCAGGACGATTTCCTTGCCGTGTTTTTTGTATTTCAGTCTGCCTGTGGATTCGAGTGCGTCGAGCACGTCGTTTATTGACTGTTCTTTCCGTATGAAATTGCCGTAAAAGCGCAGCTGTTTCATTTCCGGCGTTTCCATTGTGATATTCACATCGTAGCTCCGTTCCAGCTTTTTGACTATGTCGCTCAGCAGTTCCTCGTCGAAGAAGAGGTATCCGTGCGTCCATTCGGACGTGTTCTTCGCATTGATTTCGGAGACGGACATTCGGCCGGTTTTTTTATTGATAAGCGCTCTCCGGTTGCGGACGATGGTTGCCTTTTCTCCTCTTTTGATGTTGTTGTTGACGAGCACTCTGCCTTCGACAAGGCTGACGATGGCTTCGTCGTCGTCGCTGTAATTCCTGAAGTTGAATTTCGTGCCGAGCACCCTGACCGTCATTTCGTCCGTCGCGACGTTGAACGGCAGCCGTCCGTTTCGCATCACCTCGAAATATCCCTCGCCGTCGAGTCTTACGTTACGTTCCTTTATGCCGAAGCCTTGCGAATAGGTGATTTTCGTTCCCGCATTCAGCCAGACGAGCGTGCCGTCGGGCAGAAATGTCCTTGTCTTCGATCCCCACGGCGCTTCGATGACTATTTCGGCGAGCGCTTTCTCGAAATGCAGGCTTCCCTGCCGGAAGGATATGTAGGAGATGATGAAGAGCGTGGCGACGGCGGCGGCTATTTGCCATACGGTTCTTTTTGCCGTCCTGTTTGTTTTTGTCTTTCCTGCGAGGAATTTCCGGCAGGCTTCGTCCGAATCGTAGCGCGACGTGTCGGCTGCAAGCGACGAAAACCATATCTCGCGCATGGAAAGCAGATAGCGCATGTTTTCCGGCGAGGCGGAACTCCAGTCTCTTACTTCGGCTGCCCCGTCTGCCGCGAGATTGCCGGAGAAGTAACCGGCAAGCAGTTCGTCGATATGTGAATATTCTTTTTCCATATCTTGCTTACAGATGAATTTCGGTGTCGAGTAGTGAAACGTGCCGGAAAATGCTACAAATATTTTGCGAGTTCGTCCCGCAGGAACGACAGGGCGTTCTTGATGTGGTATTTTACGGTATTGACGGAGATGTTCATTTCGGCCGAAATCTCCTCGTAGGTCTTTTCCTCAAAGCGGCTTTTCTCAAAAACCGTCTTGCAGGCTTGCGGCAGCCTGTTTATGGCTTTGGCTATCTCGCCCTCAAGCTCTTTTTCCAGAAGTTTTGCGAGCGGAGAGGCGTCCGTATCGGGAAAATCCAGACAGGAGGTTTCGCTGTTTTCAAAAGCGGAGAAACTTGTTTCGCGCCTTTCGCGTTCGAGTTGAAGGTAATTGATGCACCTGTTTTTGACGGCCCGCACCAGATATGCCCTGACCGGCGAGGACAGGGTCAGCGTTTGTCTGTTTTCATAAATATGCGCTATCAGGTCGTCGACGACCGTCTGCGCGAGGAAGTCGTCTTTCAGAAATTCGTAGGCTATCCGGCAAAGCAAAGCGTAATGCCTATCGTACAGATACGTGTATGCACGATTGTCTCCGGTTTTTAACAAGTCGATGATTCCTTGCTCCTTGTCGCTCATATTAGAATCATTTATAAACATAGGTTATTTTATATGTGACAGTTAATATTCGGGTGCGGGTAGTGAGAACGGCAAACGGTAAAAAATTGGCGGGAAAATGCAACTCCGGATGAACGGGATGCGGCAAAACCGAACGTCCGGTTTTCTTCCTGCAAGTTGCAGCGGCAAAACCGGCGCGCCGGTTTTCTTCCCGCAGACGTTTTCGTCATTATAAGCCTGCGAAGCAATCCGGCGCCCTGTATATCTCCGGATTGCTTCGTTCCTTATAATGACGGAACCCGGAAAATCATGAATC
>JAITPH010000136.1 GCA_031289515.1 Tannerella sp. | reverse complement strand
GTTCCATGTCAGCGAAGCGCCGGGATAGAAATACGAGCGGTTAGCCTGCGGCAACGTCGAAGCCCAGTCGTGTCTCGCCTGAAATTCGAGGATGTATTCCATACCCCACGATATTGTTCCCTGACCAAGGACGCTGTACAGCGATTCGTTTTCCTGACGGTATCCCGAAACATAGCTGTCGTAGCTTGCAGGCCATGTAGTGTGATTCGACAGCGACCAATAGCCCGGAAACTTGCTGCTCCCTCTCGTGCCTACGTTTACATTTGTATACGACACGCTCCTGAAAGCAGGACCGGCAAAGGCGAATACGTTCAGCTTGTCGTCCATGAACGATTTGTTGAATGTAACGAAAGCCTCGTAGTTCTGAATCTTGTTCCGCTCTCTCTGGAAACTGAATTTTCCGCCATCATACGTGCCGGTTTCCGAATTAAGACGATACGGTATGTTCTGCGCCAAATAATCCGTATCGGTATAATCCAGACCTCCCTGCATCGTCAGACTGAGAAACGGAAAGAATGTGAGGAGCACTTTCGCCGAAGTAATCGAGTGCATACGCTTGTCGGTATTTCTGTTCTCGTTCATTGTCCACATCAGATTGAAGAATCCGTCGTTGATACTGTTCGGGTCGAGGAATGCGGAGGGCCAGCCCCAACCTTGCTCGTCAAGGCTTCCCAGAGTACCGAGATCCAACATCCAGCCGTTCGCGTCCTTATACGAATTCATCGCGGTTTTGATGTCATAATCGCGGTTGAAAGTACCCCAAGCCACGAGGTGCTGAATGTTCGAGAAACGGTTTTGCGACTTGATGTTATACAAGTTCTGCGTGATTTCAAATCTGGCAAACTTCGACACCTCCATTTGACCGTTGAAGCTAAGGGTATTCCTTATCTGGCTCTGATTCGGCGTGATGCCGTCGTAGTCGTAGTTACTGAACGACAGACGCATGTTGCCCTGTTCATTGCCTCCCTGGATAGCCGCGTTCAAACTGCGGGTGCTACCGTTGTTGAACATGTCGAGGTAATTGTCCTTGTAAGGCGAATACGTGCGTGTAGAGCCGTCGAAGAACTTTATCGGCGAGCCGTCGAACTTGGGTCCGAAATTATAGCGACTGCTTACCGTGCGCCGGATAGTTCTTGCCTCGTCTTCGTAGTCGAAGGAGTACTCGTTCGATCCGGAGCCGTATTCGTTCTGGAAGCTTATTAATGTATAAGGAACTTCCACTTCCTGTCCGTAAGAGATTTGTACGCCCAATCCGCGCGTACCGCCGCCGTTTTTCGTAGTAATAAGAACTACGCCGTTTGCGCCAGCGCTACCGTAGAGTACCGACGCTTTCGCGCCCTTGAGTATTTCCATCGATGCGATGTCTTCCACGTTAATGTCATTCACGGCAGAGCCGAAGTCGAACGAGTTTAACGGATTGTAATCGCGCGAAGCCATACTCGATTCCGTGTCGTAGATAGGAACGCCGTCTACCACAAAAAGCGGACGTGTTCCGGATGTGCTCTCAAGACCCTGAGCGCCGCGGATGTTAATCTTCATACCGCCCATAGGACCCGAAGCCGTAGCCTGAATACCTACTCCGGCAGCCTTTCCGTAGAGCGACGCCAGAGGATTGGCCGTAATACCTGCCTTGAGCATCTCCTCGTTCTTGATCGTGCTTATGGAATAGCCCAAGGCACGCGAGTCGCGTTTGATACCCATTGCGGTTACTACCACTTCATCCAACATCTCGGTATCTTCTTCCAATGTGATATTGAAAGACGTCTTGTTGCCGACAACTATTTCCTGCGTCGCATATCCGATATACGATAGCTGAATTGTCGCTTTCGACGACGATACGTTTAAAGAGAAGTTACCGTTCACATCGGTTGATATTCCGTTGGAAGTTCCTTTCTCTTTCACTGTACACCCGATCACCGGCTCGCCCGATGTATCGGTCACTTTCCCATTGATCCCTACTACCTGCGCTAACAAGCCGGGGGTCAAACACAAGAAAACGAACAGAAGCAATGATGCCCGCTGTAAACGTTTTCCGACATCTAATTTTGAACTTTGTTTTCCCATAAAAAATAGTTATATTGTTAGTACTTCAAAAATGAGCCGCAAATGTAGATATAAATTTAACAAAAAAAAAAAAATGAGACAATATTTAACATCAAGTTTTGCACTTTTTATAATCTCTTCCTTCTTTCCGCCTTCCGAAGTTTGTAGAAATTAAGCGATTAGTTTCTTGTCGGGTTCGAAGACGGTTTTTGCGGGTTTTCTATAAAACGGGGCAAAAACCGTCATGTATTTCCGGATTGCTGCGCTCTTCGCAATGGCGTCCGTCAATCTCATTTGTCCGTTATTCATTGCCGATTTGAAAAAAAATCTTCGTCATATTTTGCAGTTCTCTTCATAAGCGTTATCTTTGTAGCCACTTAAACAATTATACAGTCTTATGGCACAACAGGATGATGTTTTCAAAAAATTGGTTTCGCATTGCAAAGAATACGGTTTCGTATTCCCTTCTTCGGAGATTTACGACGGTTTGGGCGCGGTTTACGACTACGGTCAGAACGGCGTCGAGTTGAAAAACAATATCAAGAAATACTGGTGGGACAGCATGACGCTTCTCAACGAGAACATTGTGGGTATCGATTCCGCAATATTCATGCACCCGACGATTTGGAAGGCTTCGGGACACGTCGACGCCTTCAACGACCCGCTAATCGACAACAGGGACAGCAAGAAACGCTATCGCGCCGACGTCCTTGTCGAAGAATATCTGGCGAAGATTGACGACAAGATAAACAAGGAAGTCGAAAAAGCCGCCAAACGCTTCGGCGACGCCTTCGACGAACAGCAATTCAGGGATACAAACGCACGAGTGCTGGAAAATCAGGCTGCGCGCGATGCGGTACACGCACGTTTTGCCAAAGCGCTGAACGATTCGAACCTCGAAGAGCTGCGTCAGATAATTCTGGACTGCGAGATTGCATGTCCGGTTTCCGGAACGCGCAACTGGACGGATGTCCGCCAGTTCAACCTGATGTTTGCAACCGAAATAGGCTCGACGGCCGACGGCGCGATGAAGATATATCTGCGTCCCGAAACGGCTCAGGGCATCTTCGTCAATTTCCTCAACGTACAGAAGACGGGCCGCATGAAAGTGCCGTTCGGCATAGCGCAGATAGGAAAAGCGTTCCGCAACGAGATCGTAGCGCGTCAGTTCGTTTTCCGCATGAGGGAATTTGAACAGATGGAGATGCAGTTCTTCGTACGTCCGGGCGAAGAACTCGAATGGTTTGCCAAATGGAAAGATGTACGCATGAAGTGGCATCGCGCGCTCGGCATGGGCGACCGCAAATACCGCTTCCACGACCACGACAAGCTTGCCCACTACGCAAACGCCGCTACGGACATCGAGTTCGAGATGCCTTTCGGATTCAAGGAGGTTGAAGGCATTCACAGCCGCACGGACTTCGACCTGTCGCAGCACGAGAAATATTCGGGCAAGAAGATTCAATACTTCGACCCGGAACTGAATCAGAGCTATGTGCCTTACGTGATCGAGACTTCCATCGGCGTAGACCGCATGTTTCTCAGTCTGCTTGCAGGCTCGTATCACGAGGAGACGCTCGACGGCGGCGAGACGCGCGTCGTGCTCAAGCTGCCGCCCGCACTGGCGCCGGTGAAGCTGGCCGTTCTGCCGTTAGTACGCAAGGACGGTCTTCCCGAAAAGGCGGCCGGAATAATGGACATGCTGCGCTTCGACTTCCGTTGCCGCTACGACGACAAGGATTCGATCGGTAAACGCTATCGCCGTCAGGATGCCATCGGCACGCCGTATTGCATCACCGTCGACCACGATTCGCTGAACGACGACTGCGTGACGATCCGTTTCCGCGACACGATGGAGCAGGAGCGCGTGCCTGTGGACAAACTGCACGGCATCATCTCCGAAAAAACAAGCCTGCGCGCCATTTTCGACAAACTATCCTGACACAAAAACCAACAACAACAATAAGAAATGAAAAGAAATGTATTTTATACGGTAATGATGATTGCAGCCGCCATTTTTACAACATCCTGCGGCGACGACGGCGACGACTGGCTCGACGACTGGATGGTCGCAAACCAGCAAGCGCTTAATGGGATAAAAGCGAATCCCGAATTTAAGGAACTGGAATCGCCCGGCGGCGAAGGCAGCATATATTACCGGGTCATCAAAAGCGGCGACGGCAAAAAGCCGGTTTATTATACGAGTACGGTTTCAGTGTACTTGAAAGGATGGTTTGTTTCCGATTATCCTTACTATGACATCAAGAAAAACGCCGTTTTCGACCAGTTGCTTTTCGACGACGGCTCACCTTACAGTTTTAATGTTGCGACAGGCGATGCAAGCGGATATGCAGTTATAAACGGATGGAAGACCGCAGTACAAAACATGGTCGAAGGCGATAAATGGGAAATATGGATTCCCTATCAGTTAGCATACGGGCGGTATGGACGCGATATTATATACAGCTTCAACAAAGCGTCAATCCCCGGCTATTCTACCTTAGCCTACGAAATCGAAGTAGTAAAGGTTTACGAGTAGAGCCTTAGCGGGACGGACGGTTGCCCCGGACTGATTCGACAGCCGCATTTTACTGCGAATTTCTAATGTATCTTTTTAACAATCATGCTTGTGTCTTTCGACAAAAGCATGATTTTACTTTGATTCATGCCTGTGTCTTTCGACAAAAGCATGATTTTACTTTGATTCATGCCTGTGTCTTTCGACAAAAGCATTATTTTACTTTGATTCATGCCTGTGTCTTTCGACAAAAGCATGATTCCAGTTC
>JAITPH010000125.1 GCA_031289515.1 Tannerella sp. | reverse complement strand
TATTATCATTCCCTGCTTTTGTCGTGGATGAAGATGCTCGGTTTCGATATTCAGGGCGAGGTGATGACCAATATCGGACGTATCGACGCGGTCTGGCATCAGCCGGGTCTGACGGTAGTGGCCGAAATAAAATACAGTGCGGAAAAGGACATCGACAGCCTGCTGGACGACGCCATGGCGCAAATCCGCGACCGCCGCTATTACGAAAAATATCTTGACCGTAACATCCTGCTGATGGCTGTGGCTTTTGCCGGAGAAGAGCTGAAATGCAGTATGGAGGAAGTCGGGGTAGTTGAAAATTGAAAAATGGGGACGCTATGCAGAACGGAGATAGTCTGCCGTCATTACGAGCCTGCGAAGCAATCCGGCGCCCTGTATATATCTGGATTGCTTCGTTCCTCGCAATGACGGCAAGCGCAGACGGCAAGTGCAACGGTTTCCCTTCGTCATTCTTCCTTTTTGCGAAACTTGTTTAGTAATTTCCTCGCAATGACGGAAGCGTTTAAGCCCCGAAGTCGTCGAAGTGCAGCATTTCGCGCGGGACGCCGAGGTTGTCGAGCATGACTTCAACGGCTCGCGACATCGGACCCGGCCCGCACATGTAATACTCTATTTCTTCCGGCTCTTCGTGATCTTTCAGATATGTGTTGTAAATGACCTGATGAACAAATCCGGGCGTATATTTCACTCCCGCAGCATCGGCAACAGGATCGGGACGGTCAAGCGCCAAATGAAACGAGAAATTCGGGAACTCTTTTTCAATACCCAGAAAATCATCCAGATAAAACACCTCGTTGAGCGCCCTTGCTCCGTAGAAATACGACATCTTACGGTCGGTCGTGCGGAGCGTCTTTGTCATGTGCATCAGTTGAGCGCGCAACGGAGCCATGCCGGCGCCTCCGCCAATCCACATCATCTCGCGTTTAGAATCGAAAATGGGGAAGAAATCGCCGTAAGGGCCGCTCATCCGAACTTTATCGCCCGGTTTGAGCGTAAAGATATAAGAAGAAGCGATACCGGGCGACACTTCCATGAAGCCGACAGCCGGTCTCGGTTTGAACGGCGGCGTAGCGATGCGGACAGTCAGCATGATACGGTCGCCTTCGGCAGGATAGTTAGCCATCGAATAAGCCCTGACCGTTTCTTCGTCGTTGCGGCATTTCAGCGTAAAGAGGCCGAATTGCTCCCATGCCTTCAGATATTCCGCTCCGACAGTATCCTTGTCGATATCCCTATCATAATCCATTGAATACTTGGGTATACTGATTTGCGCATACGAGCCGGGCACAAAATCCATGTGTTCGCCTTCGGGCAACGACACGATGAATTCCTTGATGAAAGTAGACACGTTCCTGTTGGAAATAACGGTACACTCCCATTGTTTGACGCCAAAGACCTCGTCCGGCACTTTGATTGATATGTCGTTCTTCACTTTGGTCTGGCATCCCAGACGCCAGTTAGCCTGTATTTGTTTGCGCGAGAAGAAACCGACTTCGGTAGGCAGAATATTTCCGCCGCCTTCGGGAATCTGGCAACGGCACTGACCGCAGCTTCCGCTACCGCCGCAAGCCGACGACAGGAAAATACCCTGACCCTGAAGTGTATTCAAGACCGTGCCGCCTATCGGAGCGTCAAATTCTTTCTCGCCGTTTACTACTATTTTGACATTTCCGGAAGGTATCAGTTTCGCTTTTGCGTACAATAAAACCCCAACCAAAATCAACGTAATGGCCAGAAATATAACAGCTCCGGTCATTATTGTAAGTCCGCCTAACATTAATATAATCATTTTCTACTTATTTATCACGTTAATACTTAAATGTTTAGACCCGAAAAACACATAAAACCGATACCCATCAAACCGGTAAGGATGAAAGCAATGCCAAGTCCTCTCAACGGTTTGGGAATGTCCGAATAAGCAAGTTTTTCGCGGATGGCAGCCATTCCGATGATGGCAAGAAGCCAGCCGATACCGGAGCCGAATCCATACGCCGTCGCTTCGCCCACATTGGCAAACGCCCGCTGTTGCATGAATAAAGAGCCTCCAAGTATGGCGCAGTTTACCGCAATCAGCGGAAGGAATATTCCAAGCGAGGAATACAGAGCCGGAGCGAACTTCTCTACCACCATTTCGACTAATTGCGTGAACGAAGCGATGATAGCAATAAAGAGTATCAGCGAAAGAAAGCTCAAATTGACGTCCGAGAATTGCAGACCGAGCCAGCTAAGCGCGCCTTCCTTGAGAACGTAGTTCTCCAACATATAATTGATGGGCAACGTACATACGAGGATGAAAGTCACCGCTATTCCCAGTCCCAATGCAGTCTTGACATTTTTGGATACTGCCAGATACGAACACATACCAAGATAGTATGCAAATATCATGTTATCTACAAAAACAGACCTGACGAATGTGCTAAATATTTGTTCCATTATTTAGTTTTTTATTTATGTTTCAGCATTATTTTTCTTGAAGTTCCTTATTTTTAGAACGATGTACCCAGATGATAACGGCACAGCAAATCAGAGCCATCGGAGGCATAAGCATCAGTCCGTTATTAGTATATCCCAGATCGTAAAATGCCGTCGGGATGACTTTTAAGCCGAAAAGCGTGCCCGAACCGAGCAACTCGCGGAAGAATGCGATGATTACAAGGATAAGTCCATATCCCAATCCGTTGCCTATACCGTCGAGGAACGAATTCCACGGACGATTGCCCAGCGCAAAGGCTTCGAGCCGTCCCATAAGGATACAATTCGTAATAATCAGTCCGATAAACACGGACAACTGCTTGCTCACTTCGTAGGCAAAAGCCTTCAATATCTCGCTTACGACCGTCACAAGCGCCGCTACGACAACCAATTGCACGATAATACGTATTCGGTTGGGAATAGTATTTCTCAGCAATGATATTATCACGTTTGCAAACGCTACCACAACCGTCACCGACAGAGCCATCACGATAGCCGGCTCAAGTTTTGCCGTCACAGCCAACGCCGAACATATACCGAGCATCTGAATAATGACCGGATTGTTCCTGCTTAACGGTCCTAATAGAATTTCTTTATTTTTTCCTGTTAATAGTCCCATAATCAATTATTTTTAGCGTTTAGAAACTTGACATAATTTTTAAGGCTGCCGGTTATCATCTGGTCAACGCCCTTACTCGTAATCGTACCGCCCGAAATGCCGTCCACATAATCCTGTCCGGTAGCCGATTTGCCCGGTTTCACGATGGCAATGCTTCTGAAAACATCGTCTTTAAAGAGTTGTTTCCCCGGAAATCTTGCGCTGAACTTGTCCGTAGATATTTCAGCGCCCAAGCCGGGAGTCTCGCCCTGATGACTGAAATCCGTACCGTAGACAGTGTTTTTGTCGTCATTCAAAGAGATATAGCCCCATATCGGGCCCCAAAGACCGGCTCCGTACATTGCCATTACATATTTCGTCCGTCCGTCGATATTTGCCACAAACACCGGAAACGCATTGTTGTCAAACATCTTCGCAGCATCGGCGGCAAATGCGTCGCCGTCTACCTTTTCGCCTTTATCGTTAATCAAAAACGATTCCCTTATCAGTTCGTTGTACTTTTTTTCTGTTTCGCTGCCTGCAACCGATACCTTTATCGAACGAAGTATCTGTTGTCTTTTATCGTTATCCTGATTTTTCTTCTGGTAACTCTTCAGCGATTCGGACGTAAAAGCCAGCAATACTGCAACCAAAACGACCATCACAGAGGCATAAACTATAGTGTATACATTGCTATTTCTATTCATAATCCTTGAGTATTATATAATTAGCTTACCGCCCTTTTCAGACGGCGTTTGATATTACTCTCTACGACATAGTGGTCGATTAGCGGAGCGAATGTATTCATCAGCAATATTGCGAGCATCATGCCTTCGGGATAGCCCGGATTCAACACTCTGATAATTATGGCAAAAGCTCCGACAAGCAGACCGTAGATATATTTACCCTTCTCCGTTCGCGCCGAAGTAACCGGGTCGGTAGCCATAAATACGGCTCCGAAAGCGAATCCGCCCAGACAAAGATGGTCTATCGGGCAAACGGTCATTACGACCGTCGTCCCTATCAGATTGAAGATTGCAGCCGTAACAGCGCCGCCGACAAAGACCGAAAACATTGTCTTCCAACTCGCTACGCCCGCAAACAGCAACAGAGCAGCCCCAAGCAGGATGGCAATAACGGAAGTCTCGCCGATCGAGCCGGGTATAAGACCCACGAAATAATCCCATGTAGACAGGGAATTGCCCAATACGTCGACCGTATGAAACGAGCCTATCGCTTCCTTAGCCGCCGTTCCTATCTGTCCGAGAGGAGTAGCGCCCGAAAAGGCGTCGACTATCTGCGAGCCGCCTATGCCGAACGTGGCTTCGGTACGAACAAACACCTTGTCGCCCGACATCGCGGCAGGATAGGCAAAAAACAAAAAAGCGCGCGTTATCAAAGCTACATTGAATATATTGTAACCTGTTCCGCCAAACACTTCTTTAGCAAATATCACGGCAAAT
>JAITPH010000121.1 GCA_031289515.1 Tannerella sp. | reverse complement strand
CTGAGCTAAAGAGGCTTTTCCGAAAAAAGCCGCTTCGTCTTAGGGCGAAACGGCTGCAAATTTAGAAACTTTTTTTTTACCAGCAAAATTTATTCGGGTTTTTTTTCTAAATTTTATTTGACCTTGGCTTTTTCCTTGATTTTTAACAGTTGTTTTTCCAAGGCTTCTACCGCTGTATCAACGGCTTCTTCAAACGTATCGCATATCTTCTCGGCAAAACATTCTCCGTTCTTGATCTTGATACGAATACTCACATTCTTGTTCTTTACTGTTTCACGTTTTACTACTTTTAGCGCAACGTCGGCTGTGATAAGGCCGTCATAAAACTGTTCCAACTTTGAAACTTTCTTCTCGATGAATGCTTCCAGTTTCTCGGTAGCATCAAAATGAATTGCTTTAATCTTAATATCCATAAATTGTCCTCCTAAATTTTTGCTCTTGGATGAGCGTTATAAATCTTTTTCAACTCTTCAAATGTGACATGCGTATATACGGATGTAGACGCGAGGCTGTCGTGTCCCAACAGATCACGTACCGCGCTTATCTCTGCTCCGTCGTTCAACATGCTTGTGGCAAACGTATGCCTCAGTACATGCGGGCTTCGCTTCGACAGGGTCGGTATTCGCGACAAGTTCTTCTTTACGACGTAATAGATGATGGCAGGCGTCAGCGCGCGTCCGTCTTTTCTTACAAAGAAACAGGGATGCTCGCCGGCTACTTCCTTCTCGCGTACATCAATATAGTATATAAACATTTCTTTCAGGCGTTCTGCAAAGGGTATCAGTCGCTGCTTGTTGCGCTTGCCGGTGACCTTCAGCATCATGCCTTCAATATCTATGTCGCGGTCTTTTATGCCTGCAAGTTCCGACCGGCGGACGCCTGTCTCGTATAATGTCTCTATTATCAGCCGGTCTCTTGTGCCTTCAAAGTCCGTACCGAAATCGTCGGTGTCGAGAACTCCGACTATATCTTTCTCTTTTATGAAATACGGTAATGGCTTCGACTTTTTGGGACCGTTGACCGACCTGAACGGATGTTTCTCTATTATTCCCTTAATTATCAAATATTTGAAAAACGATTGCAGCGAACTTAGCTTTCGATTCACCGATGCTGCCGACAGCGACTTTTTCATCAGTTCCAGTATCCATCTACGTACTATATCGCTATCTATCCGTCCGACCGTAAAAGGCTCTCCACCGGTTGCGGCCATCTCGTCAAGAAACGACGCAAACTGTTGCAGGTCATTGGTATACGAGTCTACAGTATGAGCTGAATAGTTCCGCTCATACCGCAAATAATCTACATATATACTTATATATCGTCTCACGTTACATTCAATAAGATGCAACGAAAGTAAGAATCTTTTTTCAGAAAAACAAATAAAATGCGGAAAATTTTTTTCAGTCAACTTTCAGCATGCTGCAATTGCTTCACATATACGGCATGAATACGTTCTTTTCTCTTCTTTACCGAAGGTTTTGTGAACGCCTGACGACTTCTTAATTCCTTAACAACTCCGGTCTTCTCAAACTTCCGTTTAAATTTTTTCAAGGCTCTTTCTATGTTTTCGCCTTCTTTCAATGGGACTACGATCATAAATTAAATTTTAAATTTTTATTGTTTTTTGTATTAATTCCTTATTTCGAGCTGCAAAGTTACGTGCTATTTTTCTATCGGCAAAATTTTTAAACATTTATTTTTCATCAGTCTCTCTTTTTTTGCTTACTTTTGCGTCTTTACAAACGATAAACAAGTACATTTATGGCTCTAATAAAATCGGTAAGAAATTTTACTCCTACTATAGGAAAAGACACGTATCTGGCTGATAATGCCACTATTATAGGCGACGTCGTGATAGGCGACGGATGCAGTATCTGGTTCTGTACGGTATTGCGGGGCGACGTAAACTCTATCCGCATCGGCAACGGAGTAAATATTCAGGACGGCTCCGTATTGCATACTTTATATCAGAAGTCTGTCGTAGAAATCGAAGACGACGTTTCCGTCGGGCATAACGTAACCATTCACGGAGCTAAAATATGCAAGGGCGCTCTGATAGGCATGGGCGCTGTCGTACTCGACCATGCCGTGATCGGCGAAGGCGCTATCATCGCCGCAGGATCGGTCGTGCTGAGCGGCGCTCAAATCGAACCGGGCAGTATCTATGCGGGCGTTCCGGCAAAGTTCGTGAAGAAAGTAGACCCCGAACAGTCGAAAGAGATAAATCAAAAGATTGCAAACAACTATCATTTCTACGCTTCGTGGTACAAGCAATGAAAAAGAAACGCCGGATTACCGGCAGCATCGCTGCAATTTGCCTCTGCGGTGCGGCAATATGGATATTTTTGCCTTCAAACTATTATTTGAGGCAGGCTCTGACGCATCTTGCGCCCAAAATAGACCAGTATCCCATTTTCGAAAACCGTGTCGTTAAGGCGGGCGATCCGGTATCGTTTGACTTTTTGCCCGATTACAACAAGATTGCCATTCCCGACAAGTATGCGCGCGACTTCGACAAGTACGGAACGGTTGCCTACGTTATCCTGCAAAACGGCGAATTACTTTTCGAGCAGTATTGGGACGGCTATTCTTCAAAATCGCACAGCAATTCGTTTTCTGTTGCCAAGAGTATCGTCTCGCTATCAATAGGATGCGCTATCGACGACGGTTTCATTCGCGACGTCGACCAGCCGGTTGGCGATTTCTTTCCGCAATTCCGGAACTATAACGGCAAAACGCTAACCTTGCGTCACCTGCTCACGATGAGCGCAGGCTTCGATTTTCAGGAGGCTTATACGTCCGCCTTCTCGCCTACAACCAAGCTATACTACGGTAATGACCTTAGCAAGCAGACGTTTGACATGAAGCAGATTGCCGAGCCGGGCGTCGATTTCGTCTATCAGAGCGGCGTGACGCAACTTCTCGCCTTTGTTCTGGAAAAAGCCGTCGGCGAAAATATCTCTTCTTATGTGTCGCGAAGACTGTGGACGCCGTTGCAGGCTGAAGAAGACGCGCTTTGGTCGCTCGACGGAAAAGACGGCATGGAAAAGGCTTATTGCTGCTTCAACAGTAACGCCCGCGACTTTGCGCGAATGGGGCAATTGATTTTGAACGGAGGAAAATGGAACGGCAAACAAATCGTTTCGGAACGGTACATCCGCGAAGCCGTCACGCCCGACAGCAGTCTCGTCGACAAAGAATACAACGAGCCAAACCGCATCTACGGATTTCAGTTCTGGACGCTCCGAAAAAACGGAATGACCATACCTTACATGCGAGGCATTGCGGGTCAGTATGTTTTTGTCGTACCCGACAAAAACGCCGTGATAGTGAGGCTGGGAAACAAGCGGTCGGATATTCGTAACGAAAGCCAACACTATCCCGCCGATATAGACGTATGGCTCGAAGCGGCTCTTGAAATGCTTGAAGAAAAGCCGAAACGTGCGCGGCTCGTCTTCGGCGGCGATCTGATGCAGCACTATCCGCAAGTCGCAAGAGCAAGAACGGATAGCGGCGGTTACGACTTCTCCGAATCGTTCAGGTACGTCAAACCGATATTTGAACAGGCTGACCTGTCTTTCATCAATCTTGAGACTACGCTGACCGCTTCAAACCATTTCTCCGGATACCCCATGTTTCGCTCGCCTAAAGAATTGGCCGTCACATTGAAGAATATCGGAATAGACGCCGTGGCGATGGCTAACAATCATGTTTTCGACGGTGGCGGAAATGGCGTGAATACGACGATGGCGTTGCTTGATTCCGCCGGCATCAGGCATACCGGCGTTTTTGCCGATAGCCGCGATTTCATAAAAAATCACCCTTTAATACTGCAAACAAAAGACTTTCGCATAGCATTGCTTAATTATACGTATGGCACTAACGGACTGCCGACTCCGACCGGTATGCGCGTAAATCTTATTGATTCTTTTACGATTGCAAGAGACATTGCGCAAATCGACCGTACCGTGACGGACGCCGTAATAGTTTTTTTTCACTGGGGATATGAATATGTGCGGCAACCTAACGGCGAACAAAAACAACTTGCCGAATTATGCCACAGGTACGGAGCAGAGATAGTTATCGGCAGCCATCCTCACGTCGTACAACCTGTTTCAGGTCTAAACCCAAGCGTCGAAAATTTGACCGTTTACTCGCTCGGCAACCTTGTTTCAAACCAGCGCGAGCGTTACCGTAACGGCGGAATCCTTGTCGCCCTCGACATCATAAAGAAAAAAAACATGCAATTGGAGATTACGGCGTCGTATACTCCGGTCTGGGTACATCTTCCCAAATATCAAATACTTCCGCCCGATGTTGCCGACACCGTCAAGATGTCGGTATACGAACGCGCAGCTTACGACCTGTTTATCAAGGATACCAAAGAGTTGCTGACCGGCGATTAAGACTTCGACAGATACGATAATATCCGGTCGGTCGCGCCTGCGTTGTCGCAAACAAACGAGCCGGCTGCCCTACCCGCTTTCGCGCGCTCATCGGGATTTGCCAGAAAACCATCCATACATTTGACAAAGCCTTCCCTGTTGTCGACAGAAATGCCGCCGCCGCATGCAATCAAATCTTTTGCCTCTTTGAACTTATGATATTTGGGCCCGAAAACGACCGGTATGCCGTAAACTGCGGCTTCCAAAGTAT